>NZ_JACJDP010000009.1:0-127206 GCF_014163575.1 Psychromonas sp. SR45-3 | reverse complement strand
GGAATAATTAATGACAATTATGCAAAAATTTCTTTGGTTAATTGCTACTCTTGGTAATTTATCAGCGGGCTACTTTTTTATACAGAATCAAAGTGCTTTTAGCTTTATTTTACTTATCTGCACTTTAGCGTATACGATCATTGGCTTTTACGATATTTATCGCAGTGCTCATACGCTTAATCGACTATACCCTGTGGTAGCTTATTTACGTTACTTTCTCGAATCTTATCGAGTCGAAATTCAGCAATACTTCATTGCCAACGATACCGAAGAGATGCCCTTTAACCGAGAACAACGCACACTCATTTATCAACGTTCAAAAAATCTCCGCGATACTATTGCCTTTGGCACTCAGCGTAATTTAATGGAAGATAACTATTTAAGTTTATGGCATTCACTCTCCCCTGCCCATGTCAAAGCAGAAGCTAAGCGCGTATTAATCGGCGAGGCGAATTGCAAACAACCTTATTCTGCCTCTTATTTTAATATTTCAGCAATGAGCTTTGGCTCATTAAGCACCAATGCTATTGAAGCACTTAACTTAGGTGCTAAAAAAGCAGGTTGTTACCATAATACCGGCGAAGGAGCGGCTAGCCCATATCACCTAAAGCATGGTGGGGATGTAGTGTGGCAAATAGGCTCTGGTTTATTTGGTTGTCGTGATGAAAATGGACAATTTAATCCCGTTAGTTTCAAAAAAACAGCCATTTTACCGCAGATAAAAATGATCGAAATAAAGCTATCTCAAGGTGCTAAACCTGGCCATGGTGGCGTATTACCTAAAGCCAAAATTACCGATGAAATAGCACGTATTAGGCATATTTCAAAAGATCAAGACTGTATATCCCCAGCCGTCAACCCTGAATGTACAACTCCTAAAGCCTTGTTAGCTTTTGTTGAACAATTACGCGAGTTAAGTAATGGTAAACCTGTTGGGTTTAAATTATGTATCGGTAATCCTGCGGAATTTTTAAGTATCTGTAAAGCAATGATAGAAACAGGTATTACCCCTGATTTTATTACTGTTGATGGTGCAGAGGGAGGCACAGGAGCTGCACCCGTTGAATTCTCCAATAGATTAGGCTTAGTTTGTTTAGAGGGTGTTAGTGTCGTTAATAATGCCTTAATCGGTGTCGGTTTACGCGATAAAGTAAAAATTATAGCGTCAGGTAAAACAGCGTCTAGCTTTGATATATTAGCGAAAATAGCTGCTGGTGCTGACATTGTAAATGCGGCACGAACTATGATGTTGGCATTAGGTTGTATCCAATCCAGGCATTGTAATACGAACCTTTGTCCGACGGGTATCGCGACGCAAGATCAAGCAAGATCTGAAGCTCTCGATATAGTAGTAAAAAGTGAACGCGTTAAAAACTACCATGCTAATACCATGGCGAGCTTTTTTGAATTAGTCGGTAGTATGGGGTTAGATGATCCCGCTAAGCTCATTCCACAGATGGTAAAACAACGTACACCCAATGGAGGTCAAATGTCAGTCAATAGTTTTGCAAAACCGTTGACAACAAATGCATTAATAGACAATAAGGATTTGAATAAATGTTGGCAACAATGGTGGCAAGCGAGCAGTGCTGAACGTTTTTATGCCGATGACTTATTTATACTCAAATCATTAGAAGTTAGCTAACGGGTAAGAAATTAAAACCTTCTATGAATATGGTACCAATAAAAATAATTCACTTATAAAAGCTATAAAAACAAATTACTGATCAAAATGAAATCATTGGAGCTAAGAAGAATTTCAGTAAACTTAGGAACATTCTTGCTCATGGTTCGAATTTTAGATTGCAAGACACTTGAAGCAAGGCCCAATGGGTTGCAATTTACGCACAAAGGGATTTATTGCTACAAACAATACTACTTTCGCTTGTTGAACATAATTTAAGAAAAAAACTTATCCGATTAGATGAGTTAAAAACATAGCTTAAATTAAAATAACAGCCTTAGTAGAATCCTAAGAGCAGTGAAAACGTAATAAAAAGCGCCGAAGCGCTTTTAATGATTCTTAATGGGTGACTATTAATTAGACCAGATTAATTAGCAATCACCACTTAACCTTACTCGTTTCTTTATTGCAAAACTAATGCACGAATAAAGAAAAAATGATTATTTATTAGTGACAGTAATACCATTATCGGCAATCACGATATCGCCATTTTTATATAACTGACCAATGGCTTTTTTAAAGTTGCCCTTGCTCATTTTTAAAATTTTGGCAATCTGCTCAGGGCTACTTTTATCTGATAATGGCAAGAATCCATCGTGTTGCTTCATGGTTAATAAAATGCGATCTGACAAACCATCCATTTTTGCATAACCAGTTTGCGTTAAACTCAGGTCAATTTTGCCATCTTCACGAATACGTCTGATGTAACCTTTACATTTTTTGCCAATACCCAAATCACCGAACACATCACTTTCAAAAATAACCCCCCAATGTAGGTTATTAATAATCGCTTTAAAACCAATATCGGTACGATCTGCAATCAATAAATCAACCTTTTCGCCCACTTTATAGTTTGCAGGCACTTTATCTAAAAAACGGTCCAATTTAGACGAGGCTAATAGTCGCTCACTAATATCATCTTGGTATACATAAACTATGTATCCTAAGCCCGTTTTCATCGCCACTTTCTGTTGATTGAATGGTACCAACAAATCTTTTGGTAGACCCCAATCTAAAAACGCACCTGCACGATTTGTATCGATGACCTTTAATGACGCAAACTCACCCGCCATGGCTTTTACATGTTGTGTGGTCGCAATCAAACGGTCTTCAGAATCAAAATATAAAAATACTGAAATAGTTTGCCCAATTTTCATGCTTTCGGTGACGTAACGTTTAGGTAATAAAACTTCACCTAAATCATGACCTGCATCTAAATACAGGCCAAAATCCACTTCTTTAACGATCTTAAGTTCGTTATAAGTGCCTACTTTAATCATAATTCTCTCTTTTTAAATACACCCCATTGTATGGGGTGTTTATTGTTTGGGTTTATCAATAACCGCTACAGTTAATCGTGAGGTGCATACTAACTGTTGACGCTCATTACAAATTTCTATTTGCCAAATCTGCGTACTATAACCAATATGGACCGCCGTTGCAGTGCCTGTCACAGTGCCTTTTTTAATACTTCTAACATGGTTAGCATTAACTTCTAAGCCAACACAAACCTTATCTTCAGCAACGACTAAATTAGCAGCTACACTACCAAGTGTTTCAGCAAGCACAACCGATGCTCCGCCGTGTAACAAACCATAAGGTTGATGTGTTCGCGAATCAACAGGCATAACAGCTTCAATAAAGTTGTCACCAATTTGAGTATATTCAATACCTAATAGTGCAATAATTGTATCTTTACTGATTGCATTTAATCGAGCTAAATCAGTGCTTTTCTTCCAAATACTCATCGTGCCCCTTAGATTAACTATTGTTTATCGGTGACTATATTAGCTATCATTTAAGGTTAATATTTAATCTCAATGCTGGATAATGAAAGCGTCTTTTTTATTTAAATTAAGCACTCAGGTTGTTTACAGTAAACTTAATAAGGCTTGTACTGGATGTTTCAGCGTTTCGCCTTCAATACGTTTAACTTGGCTACGGCAGGAATATCCCGTTGCTAAACATTGCGCACGTTCACGTTTAGCAATTTCAGCTTCCCAACTTAAGCTATAAATCGCTTTTGAATCCGCTAGTTTACCCGCATCGTGGCCATAAGTACCAGCCATACCACAACACCCAACCGCAACTTCTGATAATGACCCACCAAAATGTTTAAAAATCGTCACCCAATCATTGCCCGCTGTTGGCTCTGCAGTTTTTTCAGTACAATGTCCTAATAAGTAAAAATCGGCATTACTAGCTGTTTTAACCTCTCCCTTCAAGCGCGGTTTTAACCACTCTTGAAACAGTTGAACATTAAAAGCACCGCGTTCATTACCTAGCGCTTGTTTATATTCATCACGGTAACAAAGCACCATAGCAGGGTCAGTACCAACCATAGGGATAGACAGCTCAGCCATTTGATTTAAAAATGCTGCTGAGTCTTTTGCTGTTTTAGCGAATTTACTCAAAAAACCTTTAATATGCTGTGGCTTACCATTGGGTTTAAAAGGCAATAACACTGGCTTATAACCAAGCTTTTTGACTGTCAATATTAAATCACGAACCACATCTGCATCATAATATGTTGTGAACGGGTCCTGTACTATTAACACATAGTCTTCACGCTCAGTTGCGCTTAATGCTTGTAACTTAGTTAAATCAAACTCACTAATATCATGTTGATTTAAAGTGGATTTTAGGGTCGGTGTAGAGAGTTGTGGAATATCTACCATACCCACTACTTTCTCCGTTAAGGTCGAGGTCACTTTTAACCCAGTGAAGAAGTTAAAAAATCTCGGCATGGTACCCATTAGCGGCGCATATTGTTCAACATAAGCCACTAAGTAGTCTTTAATAGGACGTAGATAGCGGTCGTGATACAAGTGAATGAAGCGAGATCTGAATGTCGGAACATCGACCTGTATAGGGCACTGAGACGTACATGCTTTACATGCTAAACAACCTTGCATTGCCTCCATCACTTCATGTGAGAAGTCATACTCACCGTTACGTTTAGATAAGGTATTTTTAAACTTAGTAAAAATACTGGCATTTTTACCCGCATAGAGATCACTTTCTAATGCTAATACGTCAATGTCATTATTCGCTAATTGACGTAACCATTCACGCATGAGACCTGCTCGACCTTTAGGTGAATGTACACGGTCCTTAGTGACTTTAACCGAGGGACACATTGGCGATTTTGTATCGTAGTTAAAACACAACCCATTACCATTACAATCAAGTGCTTGCGAGTAACTTTCTCGCACTTCAATCGGTATTTGACGATCGAATGTACCTCGTTTAACAGCATCAACGCTGACTAACTGTTCAGTCGAATTTAAAGGGGTACAAATTTTACCTGGGTTAACTCTATTATTTGGATCAAAAGCAGCTTTAATTTTTCTCAGCTCATTAAATAACACTTCACCAAAAAATTCAGGTCCGTATTCACTTCTAAATCCTTTACCGTGTTCCCCCCACATCAGGCCTTTATATTTAGCCGTTAATGCCACCACTTTATCTGAAATTTCACGCATCAGTTTTTCTTGCTCAGGATCACAAAGATCTAAGGCTGGGCGTACATGCAACACACCAGCATCAACATGGCCAAACATGCCATAATGCAATCCTTTGTCGTCCAACAATTGACGGAATTCAATAATATAAGCAGCTAAATTTTCTGGAGGGACACAAGTATCTTCAGCAAATGGAATAGGTTTAGCACGAGTATCTGCTTTACCTAATAACCCTACCGCTTTTTTACGCATACCGTAAATTTTATTAATATCAGCTAAATCACTACAAATTTGATAACCAATAACACCCGCTTCTTTATTGCTAATTAAACCGTCCAGCATCACGGTCAGCGCATCAATCTTTTGCTGTTGTATCGTTTGATCCGATTCAGCAAATTCAACGATATTAATGCCATCTAATACTTGTCCTGGCACGTCGGTAATTAGGTCTTTTACGCTATGCCATACAATATCTTGTTTTGCTAAATTTAAAACTTTTGAATCAACTGTTTCTACGGATAATGCATCTGCTTTAACTAAAAAAGGCGCATTTTGTAATGCAGATTGAAAACTATCATATTTAATATTGAATAACGTACGGTAAGTAGGGATAGGTTGTACGTGTAATGTCGCTTCAGTAATAAAAGCTAAAGAGCCTTCCGCTCCGCATAAAATACGCGTTAAATCCACAGTGCCCGATTCATGATCATATACATGCTTTAAATCATAACCGGTTAGAAAACGATTTAACTTAGGGAATGTATTTTCGATATTGTCCTGCTGGGATTCACAGGTATCGATAACCTGACGATAAATAGCACCAATTGAGTCTTCTCGTTCAACTTGGTCTATCAAATCAACGGCGGCAAGAGGTTTACTCTCTAATAAACTACCGTCAATAAGAACCGACGTTAATGCTAAAACATGGTCACTGGTTTTACCGTAAGCCAAAGATCCTTGTCCCGATGCGTCATTACTGATCATGCCGCCAATCGTTGCCCGATTACTGGTTGAGAGTTCAGGGGAAAAGAATAAACCATGCGGTTTTAAATAGTCGTTTAATTGATCCTTCACAACGCCGGTTTGTACACGAACCCAACCATCCTTGGGATTAATCTCAAGGATGTTATTCATATGCTTAGATAAATCTAAAACAATATCATTAGTCAGAGATTGACCGTTAGTCCCCGTACCACCACCACGCGGTGAAAAGCGTATATCTGCAAACTCGGTTTGTTGGGCAAGTTGGCAAAGGGTTATAATATCTTGCGTCGACTTAGGGTAAAGAACTGCCTGTGGAAGACATTGATAAACACTGTTATCCGTTGCAACAGCTAAGCGGCTAGCATAACTTTTTGCAATTTCACCTGCATAATCACTTTCGCTTAATGCTTTGATAAACGCAAAAGTATCCTGCTTGATATTCTCTTGATGGTTTAAATTTGGGATCATGTGTAAAACGCTCTAATCTATTAATGATATACGGGGGATAAAAAATAGCTTCAGATAATAGCATAAATAACCATAAAACAGATGATAAAATAGGCCTTTTGCTATTAAAATTATTGCCTATTTACGGGGTTTGGAGTGCTATTGATATCCACTATATTAATGATTTATGCTAAACCGAATGCATTAAAATAGTTAAGACAGAGGCTTAGATTAAAGCCTCTGGAGAGATTTCGTTATTAAACACCTCATATTTAGATTAAGGTATTTAATGAAAAAAATTAATAAAAAGTTTCAAAACCTAACACTATTTAAAAAGCGTAGTTAGTTAGCTTTTCCTGTGGAAAGAATTTTGGTTGTTCAGGCTCAGGTGCTGGCGTATTAGGCTGAATTGGCGCAACAGGCGCTGCAATAACAACGGGCGCAATAGGCTGATAGGTTTCATTTTCTTCACTCAAACAAGCAAAAACTAAGGTTGTTTTAGTATCATTACCAAAAAATCCCGTATATTCATTGAGATGTTTAACTTCCATATGACGCTTTTTCTCTAAACAATAAGCATTTGCTTGTGCCAGAATAGAAGCTAATAAATCATCTTCTTCACTTGAAAAGGTCGCAGGCTCTTTGCTTATAACATAGCTGTCTTCCCCAGCCTCAATAGGGCCAATAGAAACCGATGAGCAGCCCGCTAAGTACAAAATACTGAACATAAAAATAAATGCTTTACTGACCATAATAACAACTCTCAACTTAAATAATGCTAATGTAGGTTAAATACCTAAAATTAATGCGCATTATACGTACTTTTAAAGCAGATTCCATGCGTCAAAATTTTTTGTCAATATTCAATGACAAAAATTAAATGCTTTGGGCATTTTACTGTTAAAGATGCGCTGAGTTTATTTGTTAGACATTTAGTACCACTCTGCTAAATATCTGATCGATCTTTCTGCTTAAATACATCACTTCTGCGTTAGATATTTTGCAAAGGAAACAATCATTTGACATAATTTCCCCCTTAAAACGAGTCATTTTTACTGCGCAATATTTGATCACATACTTAATGGAGTTAATGGCATAACTTAAATTAATGATATTTATGGCCAAATAAATAACAGCCTTAAAATGAAAAAACCAATACCTGGCATAAAGTATTGGCTTTTATTTGATTGGATTACCATTACAGCTTTAAGCCAAGTCAAAAAACATTAACTAATCTTTCAATAAAAGAGCACTGATCGTTTCAATACCGTGCCCTTTGCCACCAACAGACCATAAGCCGTTTGCAGCCAATTGGTAACTACCAGACAGATCAAAGTGAACCCAGTTCTGCTCAGGTTTTTCGACAAACTTAGCAAGAAATGCAGCTGCAGTAGAGGCGCCAGCCATGCTTTCACCACCGCTATGAATATTGGCAATATCAGCAAATGCAGAGCTAATTTGTTGCAAGTGAAAAGGGGCTAATGGCAGACGCCATAATTTTTCATTGTTATCTTTTGCAGCTTCTAATGCAGACTCAGTGAACTCGTCGTCCATGCTTAAAATACAGTTATAATCACGCCCAACAGCCGCTTTAGCTGCTCCTGTTAACGTTGCGGCATCGATAATCAGCTTTGCGCCATCTTCTTGTGCCGCGATTAAACCATCGGCCAGTACTAAACGCCCTTCTGCATCAGTATTTAAAACCTCAACGCTAATGCCATTTTTATAATTAATCACATCACCTAGTTTAAAGGCTTTGCCACTCACCATATTTTCTGCACAGCATAAATACAATTTAACACGCTTTTGTAAACCGTTTGCAGCGGCTAATGCTAAAGCACCTGTGACCGTTGCTGCACCGCCCATATCACTTTTCATAGCAGCCATTGATGCACTCGGTTTTAAACTGTAACCACCAGAATCGAAAGTGATCCCTTTGCCCACTAGCGCAAAATCAACGGGCGCATCTTGATCACCGCTTGGATTATAATCAAGTTGTAACATGCACGGCATATTAGTGCTGCCTTTACCTACCTCATAGATACCAACATAACCGTCTACATTGAGTTGCTCACCAAAAATAAGTTTGTATTTTAAAGGTACTTTATCAGCACAAACTTGCTCTAATAGTAAACAGGCTTTTTCACACAATACTTCAGGAGTGACCAATGCAGGCCCCAGATTGATCGTTTCTCGAACCCATTCACTGATTAATTTTTTGCTTTTTAGCGCACTAATTGCTTCATCGTCTAATTCAGGGAATTCAACGTTGGCACCTGTTTTTGCATTATAGAAACCTTGGCAAAATGCCCAGCACAAATCAGAATTCCATTGTTCTCCAATTAATTTTATATTGGGTAATGACATATTATCTAATTTACGCGCTGCACTTTGTACTTGTGATAAAACATCATTGATATAGTCAATATGTATCGTCGCTTGTTGCTTATCAAATGATAAAAGTGCGTTCTCTCCCCAAATCGGATCCGCTTTTTGATCAGATAAATTAACTAAAAATGACTGGCTCATAAAATTCCTTAATTGACAAAAACGCGAGCCTAGGCTCGCGTTTATTAATTGATTGTATTAATCATTTTCATCAATCCAACAAAGTTGAATTGCTTCTAAAATGCGTTCACTACAATGTTCAGGATCATCATCAAATTCTTCTAATGCTAATACCCAATCACGTAAATCTGTAAAGCGAATTGCTAGCGGATCTTGGTCTGGATATTTATCAATTAACGCTAATGCAATATCTAAAGAGTCTATCCATTTTAAGTTCATTTAATCGCTCCTAAAAGTAATACGACAACAAAAATTTAATCATTAACTTTAGCTTAATTTATTAGATAAAAAATTAATGCCCTTCCGACACGATATTAACCGTATACTTTGGAATTTCAACTACTAAGTCTTCACCTTGTAAACACGCTTGACAACCTAAACGAGATTCAGGCTCAAGGCCCCAAGCTTTATCTAGCATATCATCTTCTAATTCATCACTTTCTTCTAACGAATCAAAACCTTCACGCACAATGACATGACAGGTTGTACAAGCACATGATTTTTCACAGGCATGTTCAATATGAATTTTATTTTTTAAAGCCACATCTAAAATAGTTTCGCCATCTTTTGCTTCAACAACTAAACCCTCTGGACACAACTCTTCATGCGGTAAAAATATAACTTTTGGCATCTTAAAACCTTTCTAATTTATTGAATTTAGCTTAAATTTCGTCAACGGTATGACCCGTTAAAGCAGCTTTGATTGAAACATCCATGCGGCGCTCTGCATAGTGGTCGGTTAATTTATCAATAGCTTTAATTGCTTCTTTAATCGCATCGATATCATCACCATCAGAGAGTACGATTAGTGCGTCAATTGCTGTCGTTATTTGAGCATACTCTTGATCATTAAGTAATTGCTCACCATCTTTTTTCATTGCAGCTTGTAAATTTTCAACGACGCGTTTAGCTTCAACCTGTTGTTCCACTAACATACGAGCTTGAATATCTTTTTCCGCAAATGTCATGGAATCAGACAACATAGTCATTACCTGCTCATCACTTAAGCCGTAAGTTGGTTTCACTTCGATATAAGCCTGAACACCCGATGATTTCTCCATCGCAGTGACACTTAATAACCCATCAGCGTCGACTTGGAACGTAACACGAATATGTGCAGCACCTGCCGCCATTGGCGGAATATCAGTTAATACAAATTTAGCTAAAGAACGGCAATCACTTACTAATTCTCGTTCACCTTGTAATACGTGAATCATCATAGCCGTTTGGCCATCTTTGAAGGTAGTAAATTCCTGTGCACGTGCGACGGGTATAGTCGTATTACGAGGGATCACTTTTTCAACTAATCCCCCCATCGTTTCTAACCCCAAAGATAGCGGTAAAACATCAAGTAATAACATTTCTGAGTCAGGCTTGTTACCCACTAAAATATCAGCTTGAATCGCGGCACCAATAGCCACTACTTTATCGGGATCAATACTGGTTAATAATGTTCTACCAAAGAACTCAGAAACCGCTGTACGCACTAATGGTACTCGTGTTGAGCCGCCTACCATGACCACTTCGACCACTTCTTCAAGCGAAACATTGGCATCTTTTAATGCACGTTTACATGCGCGAACTGTTTTCTTAACTAATTTAGCAATTAATGTTTCAAAAATATCTTTGCTTAACGTCCCAGTCCAACCAGTTTGTTGCAATGTAATGTCAACTTGATCTGCATCGGAAAGTGCTTGTTTAGCTGCACGAGAAACTTTTGATAACTCCTGCTGCAGCTGAGGAGAAACTTTACCTTCAATGCCTGCTTGTACTTGGATCCATTTTGCAATTTCAGCATCAAAATCATCGCCACCTAATGCAGAGTCTCCCCCCGTAGCTAACACCTCGAAAACACCTTTATGTAAGTGTAAAATTGAAATATCAAAGGTACCACCACCTAGATCATAGACAGCAATCAGACCTTCTTTACCAGAGTCTAACCCGTAGGCAATAGCTGCAGCAGTTGGCTCATTTAATAAACGTAATACATGCAAGCCAGCTAAACGAGCTGCATCTTTTGTACCTTGGCGCTGCGCATCGTCAAAATAAGCAGGCACGGTGATAACCACCCCACTCAAATCACCTTGTAAAGATTCTGTAGCACGTCGTGCCAAAACTTTAAGAATTTCAGAGGATGCTTGCACAGCATTGATCGGGCCACATACGGTATTGATTTGTGCTAAGCCACTTTCATGAGCAGAAAATTCATAGGGAAGATGTGTTTGGTCTAGGTCGGCCAAAGACTTACCCATTAAGCGTTTAGCTGACACTAAGGTATTAAGAGGATCACTTACCGATTTTTCTAAAGCGCTTTTGCCAACTAAAACTTGCGGCGTATTTTCTGCAGATAAAGCATAGTTAACGACTGAAGGCAGCATATCTTGCTGCTCAATATCTTTAAGCGTTGTTGCTTCACCACTGCGCACGGTAGCGACTAATGAATTGGTGGTACCTAAATCAATACCCGCTGCAAGTTTATGTTGATGAGGTGCTGCTGATTGACCAGGTTCTGCAATTTGAAGTAATGCCATGCGTTGATAATCCTATTATTTTTCGAGTATTACTAATCGAATAATTTTTCTTCTAATAACTCAAGCTCAACTTGAAGTTTTAGCATGAATTTTAATTTGCGGATAAGGTTTGCTGTTGTTTCTAATTGTTCTGCTTGTAGTGCAGTTTCAATTTCTGCTTCTAAACCTTTAACTAAAGCAGAGATTTCTTGATTGAACGCTTCTATTGCTTGTTCATCATCTTCGGTAAAGTTAGCGACTTTTTCGCGCCACTCCATTTGTTGAATTAAGAAACCAGTATCCTGAAGGGTACGCTGTTCTAATTCAATATCTAAGCCACTCAGTTTTAGTAGGTACTGGGCTCGCAAGCAACTGTCTTTTAAGGTTTGAAAAGCATCATTAATTTCTGTGCTTTTTTGCATAGCTTGTAGGCGTGCACGATCATCTTGCATTGTGAATTTATCTGGATGGAATTGTTTTTGTAAGTCACGGTAAGTTTGAGATAACCGAGTTTGATCGACAGAAAATTCAACAGGTAGAGAAAATAACTCAAAATAATTCAAAACGATTTCCTAACTTGGTAATAATAAAACAATAAAGTCCGACCATACTAGTGTATTAGTCAGACTTCAATAATATCGAGACTTGCGTTTTTATACGCTAAAGCTTTCACCACAACCACATTCACCATTAGTGTTAGGGTTATTAAATTCAAAACCTTCGTTAAGACCTTCTTTAACAAAATCTAACTCAGTACCATCTAAATAAAGTAAGCTTTTTTTATCAACAATAATATTAACACCGTGGTCGGTGAACATTTCATCATCGTCGTTTAGAACGTCTACAAACTCAAGTACATAAGCCATTCCAGAACAGCCTGAAGTTTTAACACCGATCCGTAAGCCTAGGCCTTTACCACGGTTTTTTAAAAAATTTGATACATGCTTTGCAGCAGGTTCTGTCAGTGTAATAGCCAAAATCGACTCCGTTTATTTAATTCATAAACACGCTAAGTGATAGTACAACACTATCACTTAGCTATGTTTTCTAAGCATTTTTGCTTTTGTAATCTTCAATTGCTGCTTTAATTGCATCTTCTGCAAGAATAGAACAATGAATTTTTACAGGAGGTAAAGCAAGCTCAGCAGAAATTTCAGTATTAGAAATTTTTCCAGCTTCTTCTAATGATTTACCTTTAACCCATTCAGTCACTAATGAGCTAGAAGCAATTGCACTACCACAACCGTAAGTTTTGAACTTAGCATCTTCGATGATACCGTTCGCATCAATTTTAAGCTGTAACTTCATTACGTCACCACAAGCTGGTGCGCCAACCATACCCGTTGCAACACTTTTATCATCTTTATCAAATGAACCAACGTTACGTGGATTTTCATAATGGTCGATTACTTTTTCGCTATAAGCCATGATTGTATTCCTTATATTCTTTTAATAGTGTTTACGTCGGTATTGATTAATGATGAGACCATTCAATGCTGTTTATGTCGATACCTTCTTTGTACATATCCCATAATGGCGACATATCACGTAAACGGCCGATGTTTTCACGGATAATTTTAATAGCGTAATCAATTTCAGCTTCAGTAGTGAAACGACCAATACTAAAACGAATTGAACTATGTGCTAATTCGTCGTCGCGACCAATTGCACGTAAAACATATGAAGGCTCTAAACTCGCAGAAGTACACGCACTACCAGAAGAAACTGCTAAGTCTTTCAGTGCCATTACTAATGACTCACCTTCAACATAGTTAAAGCTAATATTAATATTACCTGCAACGCGATTTTCTAACGAACCATTAACATACACTTCTTCCATATCGTTAACGCCATTTAATAGACGATTACGTAATGCTAGAACACGTTCGTTTTCGCTTGCCATCTCTTCTTTTGCAATACGGAATGCTTCCCCCATTGCTACAATTTGATGCGTCGCTAATGTGCCACTACGCATACCACGCTCGTGTCCACCACCGTGCATTTGTGCTTCTAAACGAATACGCGGTTTACGGCTAACATATAATGCCCCAATACCTTTAGGGCCGTAAATTTTATGACCAGAGAAAGAGATTAAATCCACTTTCATTTTTTGTACGTCAATTTCAATTTTACCGGCACTTTGTGCGGCATCAACGTGTAAAATAGTCTTATTAGCACGACATAATTCACCAAATGCAGCAATATCTTGAATAACACCAATTTCGTTATTCACATGCATCAGACTTACTAATACTGTGTCGTCGCGTAATGCTTCTTTTAATTGTTCAGGTGTTACGATGCCATCTTCTTTTGGGTCAAGATAAGTCACTTCAAAACCTTCACGCTCTAATTGACGACAAGTATCTAAAACCGCTTTATGCTCAGTTTTAGCAGTAATAATATGTTTACCTTTTTTCTGGTAAAAATGTGCAGCACCTTTAATTGCAAGGTTATTTGATTCAGTTGCACCTGATGTGAAAACTATTTCACGAGAATCTGCATTTAATAAGTCGGCAATTTGCTCACGAGCAATATCAACGGCTTCTTCAGCCTGCCAACCAAAACGGTGAGAACGTGACGCTGGGTTACCAAAGTCACCATCTACTGATAAATACTGCACCATTTTTTCAACAACACGAGGATCAACGGGGGTTGTTGCTGAATAATCAAGATAAATCGGTAATTTCATTTTTTTCTCCACTGCCCTTATTTAGAGATAATATTAAGCAGTTCGTTATTAGTAAATTTATTATTTTGTTGTTCAGAAACATGCTGTACATGTTCACTAGCCATTAATTCATCTAATGTAATACCGTCTAAAAATGAACTAATTCTGGTACTTAATTGCTCCCATAAAGAATGCGTTAAGCACTGTACGCCATCTTCTTGACAACCACCTTTACCTGAGCATTTACGCACATCAACGCTTTCATTTACTGCATCAATTATCATTGACACTGAAATCTCTGATTTGCTTTTGCCCAACTTATAACCGCCACCGGGACCACGTACACTACTTACTAGCTCTTTTTGCCTAAGCTTTGAAAATAATTGCTCCAAATAAGAAAGCGATATTCCTTGGCGCTCAGAGATCTCAGCAAGGGGTACAGGGCCATTGTGCTCTTTTATTGCAACATCTAGCATCGCAGTGACCGCATAACGGCCTTTTGAAGTTAATTTCATAGTAGAGTTCGCTATAATAAGTGTTTAACAACCATATCGGTTAAAAACGAATGACTTAATACACTCAGTATAAATACCTGACAAATTTAGTCAAGTAAAAAACCCTACACTTTAGTTGGTTTTATTTTTTATTGATGCTTTCATCTTTTAGCGCACCTTTCTCTACACTTTCTATGGATTTTTGCATGCTACTAAAAATACCTCTAAGCATTCTTAACTCATTGATTTCAGGACGAGCACGATTCAATAGACGACGTAATTTATCCATCACCAAGCCCGGATGAGCGGGTACAATAAAGCCAATTTGAAACAGTGTTTTTTGTAAATGTTCTAGCATACCTTCGAAGTCAGCCGCTCTCGGGTACTCCTCGACAACCTCAGGAAATGCTTCTGAGGCTAAAAATGCCATTCGCACTTCATAGCTTAATGTTTGCACGGCCATTGCTAAGTTGAGTGAGCTATAGTCTGGATTTGCAGGAATAAACACATGAAAATGACACTTTTGTAGTTCATCGTTGGTTAAACCGCTGTTTTCGCGACCAAAGACTAATGCTACTTTGTGTTTTTTTCCTTCACTCGCAACTTTAACACCCATTTCTCTTGGATCTAACATAGGCCAATCAAGGGTTCTAGGGCGCGCACTTGCACCAACGACCAAACCACAATCTTCAATACCTTGATCGAGTGTTTTATAGACTTTATGATTTTTTAATACATCGCTGGCTCCAGCTGAAAGAGCAACCGATTTACCATCGACTTCACATTCAGGATCGATCAACACTAAATCAGTCAAGCCCATTGTTTTCATTGCTCTAGCAGCGCTGCCAATGTTGCCAGGGTGAGAGGTACCAATTAATATAATGCGAACGTTATCTAGCATCATTTTTCCTTCGTGAAGAGTAAATTTTTTGAGCGCAAAGTTTAGCACTGTTTGTATAACAACTAAACCATTGTAACTGGGCATTTTAAACTAAAACGGCATTTAATAGATGAATTTTCAAGCAATTAAAATATTGCACAATTATGTGACCTGTGTATAATTTCGCGCCGAAGGAATTTCCCTTCATGTTCTTTTAAAATCTAATGGTGATCCTATGCATCCAATGTTAAATATTGCGATTCGTGCTGCGCGTAATGCGGGTAAAGTAATTGTAAAAGGTTATGAAAATTTAGAGTCTGTTGAAGTTGAAGAAAAATCACTTAACGACTATGTAAGCAGCGTTGATAAAGAAGCTGAATTAGCAATTATTGGTACATTACGTAAATCATACCCAGACCACAGTATTATTGCTGAAGAGTCAGGTATTGATAACGGTGCAGATACTGATCACCAATGGATTATTGACCCACTAGATGGGACATCAAACTTCATTCACGGTATTCCTCATTTTGCCGTTTCAATTGCATTAAAAATCAAAGGCCGTACCGAAGTCGGCGTTGTTTTTGACCCTATCCGCAATGAATTATTCTCAGCAGTTCGTGGCCAAAGCGCACAAATCAACGGCTACCGTACCCGTACTAGCACAGTGCCAAAATTAGCTGGTACTTTGTTAGCAACAGGTTTCCCGTTCAAACAAAAATACAACCTAGAAACATACTTAAACATCTTCCAAGATTTCTTTAAGGATGTTGCTGATATGCGTCGTGGCGGTAGTGCTGCACTTGACCTAGCTTACGTTGCTGCAGGTCGTATGGACGGTTTCTGGGAATTTGGTTTAAAACCTTGGGATATCGCAGCCGGCGAATTATTATTAAAAGAATCTGGCGCAATGATGACTGACTTTAACGGTGGTAATGACTACTTTAAATCAGGTGATGTTGTTGCAGCTAATCCAAAACTTTTAAAAGAAATGTTAACGGTTATTCGTAAGCATAATGCTTAATTAATCGTCTTTCATTTGTTGAAAAAAACAAAAGAACAACCATTAGATTAAAAAAAGCCAGAACAAATTGTTCTGGCTTTTTGCTATCTAGCGATTAATTCATTTGTTATCCACATAAGAAGTAAATTCTTTAACTTTGCTTTAAAAAACATTCCCCTCGATCACTTATCACACAAGGTTTAGTGTACAAAGTCTAGACAGCACACCGCTTATTGTGGTTTAACGTTGTGAAACGATTAATAAACTAAAATAGATCATCACAGTGCCAGACAAACGTTGTGTCCAACGATTTAACCACGACTCTTTTTGTTGCTGCAAACTTTTTAACTTATCAACGACAAAAATCAATGAAGTAAACCAACTAATAATAAATACAGCATGGATAGCAACAAACAAAAATGCAGTGCTTATATGCGCTTCATCAAAACCAATGAATTGTGGAAAAGCAGCTAAATAAAACATCGACACTTTTGGATTTAGTAATTGTGTTAAAAAACCTTCATTAAAAAAAGTAATAAACCTACGTCCCATTACACCCAGCTTCTTTTCTGCTGGGCACTTCGCCGCTGCGTTCATTAGAGCTTCTGCACTGACTTGAATGTTTCCTCCCTCGTTAAATTTTTTACTGTTATTAAAAGAGGTGTAAATAGCTTTAACACCAATATAAAAAAGGTAGGCAGCTCCTAGTAACTTTATTAACATAAATAATTCAGCGGATTGCATAACTAACGCAGATAACCCAAAGATAGATAATCCTCCATGAATAAATGTTGCACAAGCAATACCCACTACATTAATTAAAGCTGACGATTTAGGGTTGCTTGCTATCGTTTTAAGTATTAAAACACCATTAGGGCCCGGTGAAATAACCAGCAAAAATGCCACTAAGCTAAACGCTAACACTTCATTCATCTTTATTGCTGCTTATTGGCGCAATGTTAAAGCAATACTCACCACAGCATGGTCAGTGCTTTCACCATCGATATCAAAACTTGGATTAATTAAATGTTTGTCCGTATTGGTATAATCACTGACTTCAAAATAACTGGATTGATCAGCAGCATCAAACTCACTGGATAATAAAATATAATCTAACACTGAACTGCCTTGCCCAAAATAATGGGTGGCAGCACGCGTTAAAAGTACTTTAGCATCAGCTGACTGATTGTCTTTATATAAGTCCCAGGCATCTCGTAAAGCGTAAAACTTGACTAGCTTTTGCTGCGTTTGGTCATTATTAAAAAGCAAATTCGGGGTTACTAAGTGCGCTAAAATACCATCACTTAATGGGTTATTAAAGTCTCCCATCAATATCATCGCATTCCCTTTTTTCGCACGTCTCTCCAACATTTTCATCATTAATAGTGTTGCTTCACTACCACGTTGAACCGAAGACGCCCACCCTCCTGCAACTTGTGCTTTAAACTGCTGAAGCACATTTCCCTCTAATGAGGTTAATTTATCTGTTTGTGCCTGCCAAGATGCTCGTTTTGATTTAAAATGCACCACATAACAATCACTGTCCCCTATATGGGGCAACTCAATGGTAGCTCTTAACACTTTACGACTAAAACTAAAGTCAGCTGTTAACCCTAATTGCAAAGCAAGTTCAGTATCAACAGCAACGCTAGAAATAGCTTTGATTGGAAATTTACTTGCTAAAGCAACCACAGGATCACGATAGATAAAATCATCTATCACAGTAGGCAGATCAATCACTGCGAAGTATTGATAACCTGCCTCCTTTACTAACGCCTGCAATGACTCAGCACTAAAAACCTCCTGAAAGCCAATCACATCAGGCTGGTGTGTTGTTAAATAGGTTGTTATCCACTGTTGCTTTTTTTGCCACTGTTGTACGGAATAGATGCGATCAAAATCATAGAAAGCATCAGGTGGTGCTAAATAATTAAAAAGATTAAAGGTCGCCACTTTAATCTTTGTATATGCCACTTCATTACTTACCTCAGAATTAGGCAGCAGTGAGTTGGCTTCATTTATACTAGGTGTTAATACCGAATTATTTGACACAAAATCCTCATTATCAATGGTCATTGAACCAGTATCGCACAGTGTGAATGACTTTCACGATAATCGCTATAAATAACCTCTGCTTAGAGTAAGCAAAAACAGTCGAAGGTGTTATTTTCATGCATTTAAAATTTTTTAGGAAAATATACTGCAGCTTCCATGAAGAGTCTTTGAGCTTGGTAGATAAAGCACATACTGAAACAATAAATGCACAGTAATAGTCAAAAATTAAGCAGCTATATAAATGGCTATAAGCATCAATATAACTCACAACTGAATGACAAATAGAAAGAGAATGACAATCTGAAAGCATTGCACTTAAAAATAAGCCTTATCAAAACATCCGACTAATACGATACAAAAACCTATTGGTTGCAACTATTTACAAAAAATTGCTCATTAATAGCACAAGTTTAGTACGAATAAATAATCAAATGATGATCATATCGGCTTAACACATTACACTGTGCTTTATTCAATCAATACCACTCCCCTCAAGAGGATATGTTTAATGAAATTATTTTTAAAGATAGCAGCAGCTTTGATTGCGCTTTTATTATTAATCGTCATTATTGTTGTCACTTTCATTGACCCTAATGATTATAAACAGCAGATTCAAGATCAAGTTAAGAAGTCAGTTAATAGAGACTTGGTCATCACAGGCGATTTAAGTTGGAGTTTATACCCTCTATTAGGTTTCCAAAGTGGTCAAATTACCCTATTCAATAGCCCAGAGTTTAAAGAAAAGACACTATTAAACGTCAAAGAAACAGCAATTTCTATCAGTGTATTACCTTTATTGAAAGGAAAATTAGAAGTTGGCGAAATTATCTTGGATGGTGTCGAATTTAACTTGATCACCAATAAAGATGGCTTATCAAATCTAGATAACTTACAACCTGAAGAAACAACAGACACGGCTAACGCACCAGAAGAAGAAACATCGACACAAGACCCTAGCGCGCCATCAGATCCCTTAGATCTGTCACAATTCGTACTGTCTGGCCTGAATATTACTAATGCGCAATTAAAAGTGATTGATCACCAAAAAGGTGAGACACAAGAAGTTGACATTAATAGCATGAGACTGAGCGAGTTTGCTTTTGATCAAACAGCTCACTTCAGCTTAAACAGCACGCTAAAAAATGTACAAGTTGAGGCGGATATTTCATTAGAAACAGATCTATTTGTGGACGCCGCATTAAATGTTGTGGAACTCACTAATTTAACCATTGAAAGTGACGTACTTGCTGACGCATTATCAGGTAGTACCCTAAATACCAAATTTAAAAGTGGATTAAAATACCAAGTTGGCACCAAGCAGTTAGATATCAAAGCCATCACCATTAATAATCAATTTTCAGGGGCATTCTTGGAAGGTGACATTTATATCAACAGTAGTGATATTAATATTAAAGACCATAGCCAACTTACACTGGGCAAACTGATCATGACCAGCAGTTTAACCGGTAGTAGTCTAGACAATAATAAATTAGAAACTAACTTACAAACAAATCTGGCAGCTGATATCAATAAAAAAACAGCGGCGATAAATAAGTTTGAACTTAAAAATACAATTACAGGTGAGCAAATACAGGGCAATGTAAATCTTTCATTTAAACAAATGAATGTCAGTAATTTTGAAAAAATTATTATTAATCAATTCAAAATGATCAGTGAATTAAATGCCCCAAGTATCAGTAAAGAAAAAATCAACAGCACGATTAGCAGTGAAATTAACTACGACCTTGCTAAGCAAAAACTTAGCCTTAATAAGCTGCAAACAACAGTTAATGATATCGAGTTAGGCGGAGAATTAAGCTTCATCCAACAAGCGGTTCCTGTTATCCGTTATAACTTAAAAGGTAACGTATGGGACTTAAATCCCTATTTAGCTTCAAGTACAACAACAGAGTCAAGCAACAAAAATGAAGAAGCAAGAAAGTCAGGTGAAAAAGCACCAACCACAGAAAAAGAAGTTGAGCCTGACTTAAGCAGTCTAAAAACCTTGGATATTAAAGGTGATTTAAGTATTGCAGGCGTACTTTATCAAGATATTAAAATCGGAAAAATCACTAATAACTTAACCGTAAAAGATGGCAGAGCGACGCTGAAACCGTTAACAGCAAAACTTTATGATGGCTCATTAAATATTGATGCTTGGGTTGATGAAAGTGGCGGTAAAAACACATATAAAGCCACAACCAGTATTAGCAATATCACCTTGATACAATTATTAAAAGACACAGCTCAAGTGGATCTATTAAGCGGTACTGCAAATATGAACTTAGTCGCTAGTGGGCAAGGTTTAACAGCCACCAAAATTCAACAAGGTATTGTTGCCAAAGGTGACTTTAAAATACTTGATGGAGAATTATATGGGATTAACCTTTCTCATGAAATACGTGTCTTAAAAGCAAAAATACAAGGTAAAACAATCGCACCGGATAAACTGGTTAAGAAAACAGATTTTGCTTCATTACTAGGTGACTTTACTGTAGAAAAAGGCATTGCTAACAATCAAAAACTGACCATGTTATCACCCGTTATTCGTTTAGATGGTACCGGCATTGCCAATACTATCGAGCAAACGATTGACTATAAATTAGGTGTAACACCATTATCGAAAACAGATGAAAGCACCAGTTATGTAGATCTAAATGGTATCTCTATACCGTTGCGTATCAAGGGAACTTTTACAAAACCAACCTTTGCTTTAGATACTGAAGGCGCATTAAAAGCGCAAATAGACGCAACCAAAAAAGCGGTAAAAGATAAAGCAGAACAAGTCATCAAAGATAAAGCAAAAGACATTCTTTCAGGTAAAAAAATATCCAAGGGTGACTTAAAAGAAGAAGCAAAAGATTTAGAGAAAACATTAAAAGGTTTATTTAACTAACTTTTTTACCCTTTCAAGTCTTAAATACAAATAGCTGACACAGGAAACTGTATCAGCTATTTTTTTAATGTTTTTCTAGGGTTACTGACGAAAAAATAACAGTAATTACATAATAATATCAATCTGGATAAATGATCTAGATTACTACCTTTCAATTAGTTAATTGCGTTAACCTTGTACCGCGAATCAACCAAAAGAGATTAATGCCTAAATTATTTAATGCTTGTTACATTTATGAAGCTTGCAACAAAGAAATAGCCCACATTAACAAGTAAAATTGCCTACATTAATTAATATGATTGCTATAACATAAATAAAGAACCTATCTTTGTAGTAAGGACGCTTCCTTGACATCACCAATACTCGACTTTTTAAACAAACAAATATCCATCAAAAAGGTAGCTATTAAGGAAAATACAATCGTCTGTCGCTTAGGAGATCATTGCGATAATCTTGTGGTATTAACCAAAGGTAAAGTGAAAGTCATGCGTATTGCGGAAGATGGCAGACATATTACACTTTACAACGTTCATGCTGGTGAAAGCTGTGTATTAACCACGTCCTGCCTATTTAATGAGAAAGCATTTCCCGCTATTGCAATCACTCAAGTTCACTCAGAAGGTTATGTTATCTCCAAAAATCAATTAAAACATTGGTTAACGACAGAGCCTATATGGCAAGCTTTCATTTTTAAAATGTTAACCGAACGTATGGCAGACCTAATTTTAAAAGTCGATGAACTTGCCTTTGATTCATTACAAACACGATTAATACATTGGTTATCTGTACACAACCAAGCACCACGTTTAAAAATAACTCATCAAGAGATTGCACAAGAACTCGCTTCATCAAGAGAAGTGATCAGTCGCTTACTTAAAAAACTGGAAGAGAAAGAATTGATAGAGTTACACCGAGGTGAAATAGTCTTACGTAAGCAGCTTTTATCCTGACTTTTGTGCAAGTCAATCTATCCAATTAGATATATCATTTTATTTGAAAAGCATTTAAAAACATCTATTTAAAATAAGTATAAAAGCAATGTGACAATAGTTACATACCCGCCAGTTATGAAGCGTAATAATACCTCAAGAGCAAACAACAGGAGGTATTCTCATGAACAAAAACATCGGCAATACGGATCGCACCATAAGAATGGTATTAGGTTTAGCGCTTATTATTTGGGGTATTATCAGCGTTAATTACTGGGGAGCTATTGGTATTGTGCTGATAGTAACGGCATTAGTAAAAACCTGCCCAGCTTATACTATCTTAGGCGTCAAAACCGATAAAGACGAACAGTAACCCTGTTTATATATTTGGTTATGCCATAGTATCTCGGTTGCATAACCAATACAGACGACCAAATCACCAGCCTAATAAAAACCAACAAGTGAATGACGAATAACAGATAAGATAAAGGGATCTGTCTCGACACCACTTTCAAGCAACAAATGCCCTCCCCTCCTCGAAAACTAAAACCTTTAGCACTTGTACAGACGTATTGAAGTTTCAGCTCGTGACTGAACAATGCATTTTGATTGGTAACAGGTATAATAAATGACTTAAATTGACTTTCACATCAAGGAGAACTTATCTAGTGAATATGATTAACGGGCTTAAAGATATAATTGATAGTTTTGATACCTTCATTCTTGACCAATGGGGAGTACTGCACAATGGTGGTGATGCATTCCCAGAAGCTATTAACGCATTAAAATTTTTACAAGCACACAACAAAAAAGTCGTTATCTTATCTAATAGTGGTAATACTGGAACGTTCTCCTATAGCCGCTTACAAGAGTCAGGCATTAGCCGTGATTTATATCTTGATGTACTAACTTCTGGCGATCACATGCGCCATAACTTTGCTTCAGACAAATTCAAACAGTTGGGTAACCAAGCTTTATATTTTTCTTGGGATAATAACCACAGTGTACTAGCAGATTGTGGCCTGACTGAATCAACACGAGATGAAGCTTCGTTTATATTATGTTGCGGGGTTGATCGAGGTAGCCTCAAGGCTTATTTAGATGACTTAAAATGGGCTTATCAGCATAAACTTGAATTGGTGGTGAGTAACCCAGATCTGGTTGCTATGCAGCCCGATGGCACCTTAAAAACTTGCCCTGGTTCGATAGCGAGTGCTTACCAAAAGATGGGGGGAACGGTGCACTGGCACGGAAAACCACAGCAAGAAATTTATAGAATGTGTAAAGAGTTAGTGGGAGGTTGGGAAAATGCGATCGCCGTAGGTGATAGTTTAGAGCACGATATAGCGGGTGCGAATGCAGCTAATATCAGTAGCTTATTCATCACTAGTGGTATTCATGCGAAGAGTATTAGCAACCATCAAAGTATTGAAGATTTATGTAATGAGTATGCTGTCAAACCTACTTTTTATGTCGATTGGTTTAAACAATAATAAAATTAATCATACTCATGTTGATAGTGACAGGCAGCCCTATACGGTGCCTGTTATCACAGTGATGTACATTAACACTTTTTAATTGGACAGCTTGTATATTGAATAATTTATAAACTGCATTGCCCACAACTTACTTATCACCACGCTCAATCGTATCGCTTGTAAACTAAATTAACTAAGTTTTAGCAAGGTGATTAAACGTTAAACAACCTTATTTTGTTCAATGAGGAGCTTTTCAAAATCAATGTGTGAAAGAGGTTTAGCTAATAAATAACCTTGTCCCAGCAGACAACCCGCATCTATTAATAGTTGCTTTTGTTGTTCTGTTTCAATGCCTTCTGCTATTACTTCAATATTCAGTTTTTTTGCCATCACTATAATGGCTTCACATAATGCAACATCTTTATTATCAGCTGACATATTTTGCACAAAACTTTTATCAATTTTCAAATAATCAATAGCATAGTTTTTAAGGTAAGAAAAAGAACAATAACCCGTACCAAAATCATCAATTGACACAGCAATACCCTGCTCTCGTATCGTATCGAGTACATCAACCACTTCATCTTGATTTTCCATCACTAAGTTTTCAGTGATCTCTATAGCGATCGCTTCACATGGTATTTCTCGTGTAATTAGGGATTCAGCCCAAGATTTAATTTGTTGGCCGTCATTTTTAAACTGTACAGGGGAAGTATTAATACTTATTGTTAAATCCTTACAGTATTGATTTCGCCAAATTTTAGTTTGCTCTGATACTTCCTCAAATATCCATTGACTAATTTCTATAATGACCCCGATTTCTTCGGCAATAGGAATAAAGTCAAAGGGCGAGATCAGACCTTTCTCAGGGTGCTGCCAACGGATCAAGGCTTCTGCTTTAATGATTTGATTATTTTCCAAATTCACAATGGGCTGATACACCATATAGAACTGATTTTGCATTACCGCAATGCGTAGGTCCTGAATGATCTCCATTCGTTTCATAAAGTCTGTACGCATATTATCAGTAAAATAATGAACACTATTGCGACCTTGAGTTTTAGCGCGATACATTGCTTGGTCTGCATTTCTCAATAAGGCATCAATAGTTAAGGCATCATTTGGATAAAATGCGAGACCGATGCTCGCGGTACAAAAAATATTTTTTTCCTGAATAAGGTAAGGTTTAGCCAGTGAATTTGATAATTTTTGTGCAATTTTATCTATATCTTCTGGCGTTGTTGTGCCCACAAAAACGATAATAAATTCATCGCCACCTAAACGCGCCGCAATATCATTTTTTCTGATACAAGCCTTAATACGCTTTGAACATTCAACCAAAACAGCATCGCCAACACCATGTCCTAAGGAGTCATTAATATCTTTAAACTT
The DNA here is from genome assembly GCF_014163575.1 of Psychromonas sp. SR45-3. NCBI lineage: Bacteria > Pseudomonadati > Pseudomonadota > Gammaproteobacteria > Alteromonadales > Psychromonadaceae > Psychromonas > Psychromonas sp. SR45-3. The sequence continues at coordinate 101,754 of NZ_JACJDP010000009.1, read as the reverse complement.
ATCAAGATCTAACATTGCAATAGCGAGTTGCTTTTTATCACGTTCGGCATTATTAAGCGCATTAGTTAAATGTTCATGTAATAAATTCCGATTAGATAAATGAGTCAAGCTATCAAAATTGGCTTGCTGCCAAATTATTTGATCTGCATTTTCCCGTTCTATCGCAATCCGAGCAAGGTTCACAAATTGTTCGATAAGTAAAAAATCATCACTCTTGGGTGTCGATATTTTACGATGGTAGAGAGAAAAAGTACCGAGTACATTTCCTTGATTGCCAATAATCGGCTCAGACCAACACGACGCTAAATTTGCTTTTTTAGCTAACACTTTCCAAGCAAACCAATAAGGGTGAGTAGCAACATCAGAAACAATCACTCTTTTACCTGTAAAGGCAGCTGTTCCACTGGAACCGACTCCGTCACCAATCACTAAACCATCAATTAAGCTTGTATAAAATTCGGGTAAACTAGGAGCAGCACCAACAGTTAAATGCTTGCCTGTTTTATCAAGTAATAAAATACTGCAGATAGTATCTGGTAATTCATTTTCAATAGAATGTATCACTGCAGGTAATACTTTAGATAACTTACTTGAACCAGCAATCAGCTCAAGAATATTATTACGAAGTTGGCTTATTTTGTCTTTTTCTAATAACTGCTTATTTTTATTTTGCATAAACATTGAAAAAATCATAGAAAATAAATTGGTAACAAAAAATGCACCAACAATACGAGACAATGTAAAACTATCAAATTGATCATAGGTAAACAAACAAGCGACAGTAATCAAAAGTAGATTAAATAAACTGGCAACAAATATGGGTAATAGATAAAAACTGGCGATAATGATTGGGAAAAGCCAATAAATTAGCCCCGCCCCTTTTACATAAATACCAATTAAAATAGTAACTTGTGCAAGAACCGCGAATATAGCACTAAAAAGCTTAATGTTACTGGTAAACCACACCCCGAGAAATACAGAAAAAATACCACCAACGGCTGCAATATCAACAGCAATATGCGCGATATCGTGCGCTAAAAGACTTGTAATAAGAAAAGGGAATAAGACTAATGTTGCTGCAGCAGTAATGGCTAATAGAATTTTATCTTCTAAAGTACGCTGCTTTAATTTAATAGGCATACAGGTCTAGCTTCCTTTTAATGGAGTCTATTATAAAAATATTGCCGAGATCCAAGCCAATAGAGTTGAAAAGATATTATACATAATAATATACGAAAAAAAGCAAATTAAGCACCTCTTTTGAGGTGGTTAATTTTGAGTTATTGAAGTTAATTATTAGGTAATATAGTTATCAATATTGTAAGAGCTCTCATACTAATGAGAAAATTTATTCAACGTGATTGATATTATATTTAAAGAACTTTCAATTGCTTGCTTCACCTATTATCAAAAATATTAACGATACGCTGATGTTGCCACAGCCCCCGATTTAATAAGCTAAGAAAACCTATCTGACTGAAAATTAAATAAATAATATATAAAAACCAATCAACAACCAACTAAATTAAATGAGGGAGTTGAATTTTTTAAAAATCACTGAGTTAATTAGGTAAATAGGTGCAAATAGTGATTAAAACTAGTCATTATTTTAAAAGCAGGTTATCTACTATTTTATATAGTCATCACTATCCACCATTCGCAATTCAGACAGTAAAAATCAGTAATAAGTGGTAAGTGGTAAGTGGTAACGACGATTTAGCGTTCACGGCACAAATAAGCACAACGAACACTAATAAATATAAAATGGTATTAAGATTTATCAGTAAGTTGATATTAATGATGAAGACTGTGTTATAAATGACCACTTTCGAACATCTAAAAACTTAAACGTTATAACACATCACTTCAGAATAAAACGTAGTAAATAGGCGAATACACTCAGGGCAAGTACACTGCCGAACCAAATTATAACCATCCATCCCCATTGCTTTAATGATTGTTTCATTAATGGTACCCCTCGTCGTGTTTTAATTTACCCCTGAACACCCAATAAGCATAACCGCTGTACGCAATCACCATGGGTAATAAAAATACCGTACCGGTCAGCAAAAACTTTAAGCTACTGTCTGGCGCTGCTGCATCAGCATAAGTAACAGCGAAAGGGACAATATATGGGAAGGTACTAACAGAAAACCCCAATGCAGAAACAATAAATAACCCAATGCCAAACAAGTATGCCCGCACTGCTTGATGATTGTTTAAGGATTTAAATAATTGCCAAATACATATCACAGCCAATGCCGGTACCATAAAATAAAGCATCGAATTAGGTAAGTTAAACCATCGCTGAGCAACAATTTCATGAGTTAATGGCAACCAAGCACTTACCACAACAATACAAAGTACTAAAGCCCCCCCCCAATATTTAGCCACATCATAATATCTATCAGCTAACTCCTGAGGTAACTTGATCACTAACCAACACGCACCTAATAACGCATAGGCACAAATAGTTGCAAAACCACAGAATAGAGTAAACGGTGTAAACCAATCAAACCATCCTCCCGCATAACTTCTAGCATCGACTTCGATACCTTGTAACATCGCACCTAGCATGATCCCTTGAGTTGCAGCAGCTGCAATAGAGCCTGCAAAGAATGCGATAGACCAAACAAACTTTCCTCGTTTAGTTCTAAATCGATACTCAAATGAAACTCCACGTAATACTAACCCCAGTAGCATAATAATTAACGGTGCATAAAGCGCTGGCATCACAATAGAGTAAGCGAGTGGAAATACAGCAAATAATCCACCGCCACCTAGCACCAACCAGGTTTCATTACCATCCCAAACAGGTGCAATGCTATTCATCATTAAATCTCGTTCTGCTTCATTAGTTGCTTTGGGAAAAAGAATGCCTATTCCCAAATCAAATCCATCTAGCACAACATATATTAATACGGCAAAACCAATCAACCCGTACCAAATTAAAGCGTAATCCATATGTTTCCCCTAAGGTAGTCTGTTCGGATGTGAAGCAGGCGGCACTTCAGCACCATCAGGAAGTCGAGCCTCTAACGCTTGCTCATAGCGTGTAGGCGATTTTTGCATTAAGCGAATGATATAAAAGAACCCAGCCCCAAAAACACACAGATAAACAATAACAAATGCGGTTAAAGACCAAGTTATTGCAACTGCGTCTATTGGTGACGCAGAGTCAGCAGTTCTTAATAATCCATACACAGTAAATGGTTGCCTACCCACTTCAGTGGTTATCCAACCAGAGATTAAAGCGGCAAAACCAGCAGGACCGAATAAAACACAGGCTTTGTGAAATAATGGTGTTTGATAAAGCTTACCTTTTTTACGAAGCCATAAACTGACAAGACCAATCATCAACATACCAAAACCAATACCCACCATTCCCCTGAAACTCCAAAAAACAATCGAAACGGGTGGATGATCAGCTTCAGGAAAAGCATCAAGGCCTTGTACTCTGCCGTTAAGTTCATGGGTTAAAATAAGACTACCTAACTTAGGAATAGCTACCTGATATTTCATCTCTTTAGCTTGATCATCAGGTATGCCGAAAAGGATCAGGGGAGCACCGTCATGAGAGTCATAATGCCCTTCCATCGCAGCTATTTTTGCGGGTTGATGCTGCATCGTATTTAAACCATGAAAATCACCAACAATAATTTGCAGTGGCGCGACAATAACAATCATCCACAACGCCATTGAAAACATAGTTTTGGCTAGCGGATTATGATTTGCTTTAATTAGGTGGTGCCCCGCTACTGCAGCCACCACAAAGGCAGTCGTCAGATAAGAGGCTAACAACATATGCACTAAACGGTATGGAAATGAAGGATTAAAAATAATCGCGAGCCAATCTTCTGGGATAAATTGTCCAGCCTCATTTATCGAATACCCAGCAGGTGTTTGCATCCAACTGTTAACTGACAAGATCCAAAAGGCCGAGAGAAAAGTACCAAAAGCAACAACACAGGTAGCAGAGAAATGTAGTTTTCTGCCCACTTTTTTCATACCAAACAGCATCACTCCAAGAAATCCAGCCTCTAGGAAAAATGCAGTTAAAATTTCATAGCCCATTAATGGCCCAAGGATAGGGCCCGTTTTATCTGAGAATACACTCCAATTAGTACCAAATTGATAACTGAGTACAATCCCACTAACCACGCCCATGCCAAAAGTAACAGAGAATATTTTCAACCAATATTTATAGATTTGAATATATTTGTCATCGTTGGTTTTCAGCCATAAGCCTTCTAATACAGCTAAGTAGGAGGCAAGCCCGATAGTAAATGATGGGAATATAATGTGGAAAGACACAGTAAATGCAAATTGAAACCGTGCCAGATCTAATGCCAAAGTGTCCATAATCACTCCTAATTTGTATAGGATCATGTACGCTTTTTGAAGCAATAAAGATCAAGTTTTCTCTAATGTTTTTTATCAGCTCACTCTCTTTCAGAGTAGGTTTTTATATAAAAAAACAAATAATATATACTCAGGTCAATACCATTGATAACACCAATTTATTCACTCTCTAAAGTCAAATTTAGTTATTAATATTAGAGGGATATAATATGTTTACGAGTTATTTAACCAGCCATTAAGACTGTGTACAGCCTTCTTAACTAACTTAAATTACGATTAATGAAAGTGAAAGAGAAAGTGCAATTACATTTAATTATAAGAGATAGTTTGGATTGCTTAATTGAAGACGTGTGATTAAATCGATAATAGATTATTGCGAAGTAATTTAATGTAGAAATTAGTGACGATAGCAGTGTTGTATCACTTTGCTTGAGCCAATAAATAAAATCCTGTAAATAATGATGTCTAACGATGGCCAAATAAAATTCTCTTTTTAAACACTCCTTTTGAACATCACTGCTTCATTTATGACCTGCTTTTATAACGCTCGCAGCGATTCCTCCCCTTTTCCTTGCTTTGGTATAAGGCAAGATCTGCTTGTTTAATTAACTCAACAGATTTAATGTTTAATTGAGGGATCATTGATGCGATACCTAAACTAATTGTGACATGCTTGTATGATGACTCACTATGGGAAATGTTTAAATTACTCACTGCAAGCCTTACCTTTTCTGCTACTAAAGCACCTTCTTTAATATCACTTTCTAGTAGTATAACAAACTCCTCACCACCATAACGAGCCAAAAAATCAGTAGGTCTATAAATAGTCTCTTGGATAGTTTGAGCTACTTTTTTTAAACAATCATCACCCGCTATATGTCCATAAGTATCATTAAATTTTTTGAACTCATCTATATCAATGAGTAAAAGAGTTAACGGTTGTTGGCTACGCGTTTTCACCAACCATAAATGATTAAGCGTTTTATCTAACCACCTCCTATTAAATACGTCAGTTAGCCCATCTACTTGTGACAATGACTCTAATACCGCGTTCGATTTTTCAAGTTTATCATTTCTCTCATTAACCATATCAATAGCTGCATTAAAACCAATAATCAAATCACCTATTTCATCTTTTTTATAACCTTTAATATGTGTCAGTGATTTTTTTTGCGATACCATTTCCCTAACAGATTCAGCAGCCTTTTTTAATGGATTAAAAAAGAAGAATAAAAAAAACATAATCGCCAAAAAAACAGAAACACTAACAATGATCCCATTAATAATTGCTGTTCGTAAACTTTCGTTTATTAATTGATAAACCTTGGCCACAGGGGTTCTTACCATAACAAACCAATCTGGAGAGTTAATATCAGCCGTAGCTGCTAACATCTCACCTTCAACTGATGTAACTGTATTGCCATATCCATTAAAGCCCGCCATTACCTCGTCGAGGAATGCATCCATCCCTTTTTTTGGCGTTGCTTTTAACACTAGATTTGGATCGCTCGATGCTAAGAATATTTGATTTATTCTTGAAATGACTAATATATCGCTTCGTTCACTAAAGTCTTTATCAAAAATATACTCCATAAATCCGGGGCGGTTCAAGAAGATTGGTGCTTCTAATATGCCTAATACTTTCCCATTTTGATCTCTTAACGCTTTTGCGATCACAACCAGTACTTCACCCATAACTTCAGAACGAAAAGGTGAACTAATAATAACGCCTTGGCTATTGTTTGCCTTTCTCAACCATTCGTAATCAGTCATTATTAAGTTTTTTCTACCTGGAATAACCGGATATTCAGCTATAGCACCCTGTCCATTTGGGCTTATAACTGCAAAGCCCTGCGGAAAAAAATCAGTAAAAACAATATTATTTTTAATGATTTCCGTTATAAAGACTTCTGATTGTATTTTTTTAGGAGGGATTTTATCAGCTAAAGCAACCAAAAAACTCGTTCGCATTGTTATTTTTTTTGAATGTCTTTTGCGATATATTTAGCTTGTGTATATTGCTCTTTATTAATTTGTATTTTTATTTCAGATTTAAGTATTAAAAAATTATAAATTTGAAGCAGCGTAAAAGCGACGATGGTAAACACCGAAACATAGAAAGATAATTTAGTGGAAATACGTGATGGCCTCACTTTATCTAAAATAGTTATCATCTACTCATAATTTATTAGTTAATATTTAAAGGCAAACATACCTCTTTTATTCTATAAAAGTTAGTTGTTTTTTTGATAAAATTGCAGTTCATCAATAAATTGTTTTTAAAAAATTTAGTTTGGAACAGCTATTAATTTTAACAATGCAACATTTACAGTGGCAGTAAGGCGTATCAACAAGTAACACTTGGAGGCTGCCAAGATTGCGTCATAACAAATCACCTCCGTGCATCTAAAACCACATCACTAAAGCCAGGTTGATTATGAATTTCAATCAAAATTGATAGGTCCTAAACTACGGGAAACAAGCCCTCCTTGTTATGCGCTCCGTAGGCGATTAATCACGATTAACTTAACAAGCTCTCCTTTACCAATATGTTTGATTGCGCTTTTAACAGAACTTGTTATTATTTGCGGTGATTATAGTCGGGGGGCCATTGGCTGAGAGCGATGTGATATCAAGATTAATTGATAAAACGTCGATACCCGTTGAACCTGATACAGTTAACACTGACGCAGGGAACTATGTAGAAACCATTCCTGTGGCATTCCTTTGCTTTGTATTGGTTGATATCAGTTCCGATCGCGTTGTGAACGGAGCCATTATGTCTGACCTTACGCCTAACACTATTTGTAACCCTATTCGCACACCGATTGTATTGACTATTGCAGGCTCTGACAGCAGTGGCGGCGCAGGCATTCAAGCTGATATTAAAGCAATTTCAGCAACCGGTAGCTATGCTTGTTCTGCGATTACCGCCATTACTGCGCAAAATACACAGGGTGTGTCAGCGATCTTCCCAATCCCCCTCGAATATGTTGAAAAGCAATTAGATGCCGTGTTTAGTGATCTCAATATTATCGCGGTTAAAGTAGGTATGTTAGCAGACAGTGAAATCATCAAAGTAGTGGCTAAAAAACTAAAGCAATACAATCCACCTTTTTTAGTAATTGACCCTGTGATGGTGACCACCAACGGTGATTTATTATTAGAAAACGCTGCGATTCAAACCCTAAAAACTGAATTACTACCAATGGCTGATTTAATTACCCCTAATCTGCCTGAAGGTGCTGCATTGATTGACAGTCACATTCCCACCAGCGAACAACAGATGCAGGCAATGATTGATGCTTTACGTCAGTTAGGTGCTAAAGCCGTGTTATTAAAAGGTGGGCATTTAGAACAAGATGAAAACAGTAATGATTTATTAATTTTGACGAACTCAGTACAGCAACTCACAGCAAAACGTATTAATACTAACAACAACCATGGAACAGGCTGCACCTTATCTTCAGCGATAGCTTCATATTTAGCTCAAGGCCATGAATTATCAAAAGCAGTACAGCTTGGTAAAGATTATATTACCCAAGCATTACAACATGCTGACCAACTTAACATTGGTCAAGGCCGCGGCCCTGTAGATCATTTTTATGTATTGAATCAATAAGTGCTTACCATGACAAACAACCTATCGTCACAACCATCAAGTTCAGTAGTTCAAAGCGCGCCCAGCATTGGTATTCATAATGCCAGTTTACGCTATCACAATAGTGAACAGCATGTATTGTCGTCATTGACTATGCATATTCCAGCGGCGCAATGGACTTGTATTCTGGGGCGTAGTGGCTGCGGTAAAAGCTCTTTGTTACGTTATTTGGCGAACTTATTAAGTGATAAAGTACAATGGTCTGGGCAACTATCCACCAGCACTAATGTTGCACTGCAAGGTCAAATTGCCTATATGGCACAACAAGATTTATTAATGCCCTGGTTATCAGTATTAGATAACGTACTGCTCAGTGAGAAATTCACACCTAACCCAAAACCGTCGCAGCGTGATAATGCACAACAACTGTTACAGCAGGTTGGTCTTGAACAACAAGCCCATTATTTACCACAGCAATTATCTGGTGGAATGCGGCAACGTGTTGCATTAGCTAGAACCTTAATGCAAAACAAGCCGGTGGTATTAATGGATGAGCCTTTCTCTGCATTAGATGCAGTAACACGCTACCGCTTGCAAAACTTAGCACATGAATTATTAAAAGATAAAACCGTAGTCTTAATTACGCATGATCCACAAGAGGCAATCCGTTTAGCAAACCAGCTTTATATTATGCAAGGCCAACCCGCATCTGCAGAATCATTAGATGTACCTAGCACTCTAGCACCAAGACAATTTGATGCACAATGCGCAGCTCTTCAGCAGACTATTCTTGACCGTTTGGAGCAAGATTATGCGTAATTTTCTTGCCATATCAGGTTTAACTAAATCGCTTGAAAATAAAAAGAGAGATAGCAATAAAACACTACCACCAGTGTTACGTACTCTGCTCACTTTTATGATTATAATTGCGATTTGGCAAACGATTGTAGTGCTCTTTGAACTACCCTCTTTTATTTTACCTGAGCCGTTAGCAGTATTTGAACGCCTATTTACACGTTATGAAGTGTTATTAAAACATAGTTGGGTGACCACACTAGAGATACTTTTAGGATTATTACTAGGTCTTTCCATGGGCCTATGTTTTGCGCTACAAATGCTGCTGTTTAAACCCATTAAACGATGGTTATTACCGATCCTGATCACCAGCCAAGCGATTCCTGTTTTTGCGATTGCGCCTATTTTAATGATCTGGCTAGGATACGGTATTTCCTCAAAAATAGTGATGGCGGCCATGATCATCTTTTTTCCTGTAACCACCTGCTGCTACGACGGGTTAAAGAATACTCCTTCTGGTTATCTTGATTTAGCTAAAACCATGGGCGCGACTAAATGGAAAATGTTACGTCATATTCAACTGCCTGCTTCTTTACCTACTTTAGCATCTGGTATTCGTGTTGCGGTGGTTATTGCGCCGATTGGTGCGGTTGCCGGTGAATGGGTAGGTTCAAGCGAAGGTTTGGGTTATTTGATGCTACAAGCTAACGCGCGCATGTTAATTGATGAAATGTTTGCGGCCTTATTTATTCTATCTGCGCTCTCTGTGAGTTTATATTTCATTACTGATAAGTTACTAAAAAAGCTAATCCCCTGGGAGATCTAAATGCGCCGTTTTTAATGGCGCCAAACTAACCCTAAAACTAAAACAACTAATACAACTAATACAACTAATACTATAAGGAAATACAACACATGAAAAAGAGTTTCATTTTAACTGCATTGTCTCTAACGGCGGCATTATTTTCATTCTCCGCCCAAGCGGAAGATAAAAAAGTCACGCTGATGTTAGATTGGTTTGTTAACCCTAACCACGGCCCAATTGTTATTGCTCAACAGCTTGGTTATTTTAAACAGCAAGGTCTGTCTATCGATATCCAAGAACCTGCAGACCCAAGTATGCCACCAAAATTAGTTGCGGCTGGTAATATTGACTTGGCAATTACTTATCAGCCAAACCTGATCATTGATGTATCAGAGGGGTTACCACTAGTGCGCTCAGCCACTTTAATTGCAACACCGCTAAATACATTAATGGTATTAGACAACGGTAAAATTGATTCACTCAGCGACCTTAAAGGTAAAAAAGTCGGTGTGGCTATCTCAGGTAGTGAAGAAGCAACAATCGGAAAAATGCTAGAAACAGTACAACTCGATTATAAAGATGTAAAAATCATTAACGTAGGTTGGGCGTTATCGGCTTCATTAGCATCGGGCAAAGTCGATGCTATCTGGGGAGGATTACGTAACTTTGAAACTAACCAGTTAGAACTGGAAGGATTTAAAGCTAAAGCTTATTTCCCCGAAGAGCATGGTGTTCCTGTCTACGATGAATTGGTATTTGTTGCAAACGCAAATAAGTATGATACCAAAATGATTAAAGCCTTTAACAAGGCCATAGAGCAAGCCACTATTTATATAGTTAACCACCCGCAGCAAGCATGGAATAAATTTGTTAGTTACGCACCTGATACGTTAAATAATGAGTTAAATAAACGAGCATGGCGCGATACATTAACTCGTTTTTCATTACGCCCTGCTGCTATTGATTTAAAACGTTACGATGATTATGCGCGATTTATGTTTGATAACAAACTGATTAAAAGTCTGCCAAAAGCAAAAGATTACATGCCAATATTCGAATAGTTAGCGCACTCGTATCAGGCTTAAATAGATAACTAAAAAACAGCGAGAGAATAATGAACCATCAAGATTTAATTAGTGCTTGCCAGTCTGACTGGGATGCCTACACAAAACACCCATTTGTGATGCAATTAGGTAACGGCAGCTTAGCGCAACCATGCTTTTTGCATTACCTAAAACAAGATTTTTTGTTCTTAAAGCAATATGCGCGAGCTTATGCATTGGCCATTTATAAAGCCAATACGCTAGCAGACATGCGTAAGGCATTACCTAGTGTACATGCTTTACTAGATTCCGAGATTAGTCACCATGTAACTTACTGCGCAAATTGGGGCTTAACAGAAGCAGACTTAGAAGCAGAGGATGAAGACTTTGGTACTGTCGCTTACACTCGTTACGTGTTAGATGCAGGCATGACCGGTGACCTCGTTGATTTATATGCAGCGTTAGCACCCTGTTCTATTGGTTATGCAGTGATTGGACGTTTATTAGCAAATGACAAAAACACTATAATAGATGGCAATGAATTTGCTAGCTGGATTGATTTATACAGCGGTGAAGAGTTCCAACAAAGTGTTGCTGATGGCGCGCAACATTTTGACCAGTTGTTGGCTGAAATAGACATTAACACCCAACGTGGTCAACACTTGGTGAAAGTATTTAAAACAGCAACCAGAATGGAAGTTGCCTTCTGGCAACAAGGTTTAAACGCCGCTATTTAAATAGACGTAGTGCTAAATAAAAACAGAAATAGAGGGGCAAATATGTCACTAATAGCAACAGAAAAGCGACAAGTTATCAGCAGTGCATTGAATGCATTACGTGCGCAAAAGCCACTCGTCCTGAACATTACCAATTATGTGGTGATGAACAATACTGCCAATGCATTATTAGCCATTGGCGCTTCACCTATCATGGCACATTCACGTCAAGAGATGGCAGAAATGATGTCATTTAGTGGCGCATTGGTGATAAATATTGGCACCTTAGATAGCCAATGGATACCACGTATGATCTACGCGGTTGAACAAGCGAACCTCAACAATAAAGCCGTGGTATTAGACCCTGTGGGTTGTGGTGCAAGTACTTTACGAACTGAAACATCACGCCAAATTGCAGCACTTGCAAAGCAGTTAATTATTAGAGCTAATGCATCTGAGATCATTGCTCTAGCAGGAGAAAAAGCACAAAGCAAAGGTGTAGATTCACTTGATAGCAGTGAAGCGGCAGTTGGCGCAGCGCGTTACTTAGTTGAAACTTACCAATGTAATGTCGTTATTTCTGGCGAAGTTGATTACATAATCAGTGCTGAGAGTGAAATATCATTACATAATGGCGATGCAATAATGCCTAACATTACAGGAATGGGTTGCAGTTTAAGCGCATTAACGGGGGCTTTTGCTGCTATCGGTGAAAACACTGGTTTAGCGGCTGCAGCCATATTTGGCATCGCAGGGGAAATCGCTGCTAAGCAATCTGCAGGCCCAGGAAGTTTGCAAATGAACTTGTTAGACGTGTTATATCAATTAGATGATATAGCGATTGCCGAACACTTAAAAATAACTATTAATAAATAATACAGTCGTTGCTGGATCAGTAAGTGAAAGTGACCTTATTACTTTCACTCTACTCAGTTATATTCTTTGCTATTGCTGTTTAGTACTATTGATTAGCATTGCTGTTTAGCATTTCAACTTAACATTGATATGTAGCAACGATATTTAGCCATGCTATTTACGTAATCCATTTTTTTATTGTATCCGCCACAGGAAAGCAACATGAACCCATACCGTTTATATTTAGTCACCGATGATCAACAAGATCTTTATACCTTAATTAATGTAGTTAAGGAGGCGGTAGCTGGAGGTGTCACCATGGTACAAGTGCGCGAAAAAAGTAACGATATACAGTCTTTTATTACGCGCGCTAAAATGGTTAAAACTATACTTCAAGGTACTGGTGTTCCGTTAATTATTAATGATCGAGTTGATGTCGCTTTAGCGGTAGATGCCGATGGTGTGCATTTAGGTCAATCGGATATGCCAGCACAAATGGCCAGAACATTAATGGGTCCAAAAAAGTTGTTAGGTTTATCGATAGAGAATGAACAACAATTATTAGAAGCCAATACACTACCACTGGATTACATTGGTTTAAGTGCCATATTTGCTACACCAACAAAAACCGATACGCTTAAACAATGGGGTATCGGCGGTTTACAAAAAGCGATTAATGTTTCTCAATTTCCCATTGTGGCTATTGGTGGTATTAATCACAGTAACCTTGATCAAATCATTAACACGGGTGTTGATGGTGTAGCGTTAGTCTCTGCTATTTGCCACGCTGATGATCCTAAATCTGCTGCAGCAGCGCTGTTAAAACAGATACAAACTGCGACACCATAAGCCTGTTGAAATAAAAGCGGTTAACCACAAAGCTAAAAAAGATAAGATCAAAAGCGGTTAACCACGAAATTAAAAGAAGGTTAAATCAAAACCCTTATGCCTAACAACTAAGTTTAATGCACCGAGTTCTAAATATTTTCATTTTCACCCATTCTTTTTTGCACTTCTTCATGCCCTTGGTGTAGCGCAGCGCTTCGTGGTAAATCTGTTTTTTTAAATCAAAACCCTTATGGCTAACAATTAATTTTAATGCAGTAAATTCTAAATATTTTAATTTTTACCCATTCTTTTTGCACTTCTTCGTGCCCTTCGTGTAGCGCAGCGCTTCGTGGTAAATACGTTTTATAAATCAAAAGCAATTAACCACGAAGGCACGAAGGATAAAGAAGGTTAGGTCAAAATATAAACAGGTATGAGAGTTTTAAGTTTTTAATTATTTCCTTCGCTCCCTTCCTGTAGCACAGCGCTTCGTTGTTAATATCTTTATTTTTATCTTTTATTTTGCCACGAATGACTTCTCACCACAGCATTTCGATTAAGAATAACTTACAATATTATTCAACTTGTTAATTAAATCAAAACACTGGCTGACGATGAATATTACGCTCAAACAATTGCATGTATTTGTAACTATTACTCAAGAAAAGACCTTAACCACTGCAGCTGAGAAATTATTTCTGAGTAAACCGGCAGTAAGCATGGCCTTAGCTGAACTTGAAAAACAGCTAGGGCATAAACTCTTTGAGCGCACTAATAACCGATTATTAATCAATGAAATGGGCAAAGCTTTACTACCATTAGCCGATGAACAAATAGAACGCAGTAAAGCCATTACTAGTTTATTTGATAAAAATAATTTCCAAGGAAAACTAAGAATTGGCTCAAGTAATACCGTCGGAAACCATTTATTGCCTAATTTATTAGCAGAATTTAGGGATATTAAGCATCATCAAGCTCAATCCATATACGTTGATAACAGCACTTGTATCGGCAAAAAACTTAAAGAATATGAGCTAGATATTGCCTTAGTTGAAGCTTTAGTGATTGATAAACAATTGCATATTGAGCGATGGATCAAAGATGAGATGGTGATAGTCGCTAGCCCGGCTCACCCTCTAATGAACCAAGAACAAGTCTCTATAGAAGACTTAAACCACCAGCATTGGATTTTACGAGAGCAAGGTTCGGGTACAAGGGAATTTTTTATTACACACATTGGTCAGCATTTAACAGATCTTGATATCACCTTTGAATTACGCTCTACAGAGGCAATCATTAACTGTTGCGCTGTAGGATTAGGATTATCTTGCATGTCCGCGACTGCTGCTCGACATGCCCTACAAGATAAACGTTTAGCAACTTTGCCCATTAATATCGATATGTCACGAGACTTATATATGGTATGGCACAAAGAAAAATACCAGAGCCCAATATTGAAAGAATTTATTGGTTTTTGCCAACAATGGACCTTAAAAGCTTGATTGGAAACATGGCCATTTTACTTCCTTAGTTAGCCTATTTAAATACTACGCTTCAGTCATATACTTAAATAGGCTCGACATTTGAAAATAAAATCAAATAAGCAATGGAATAAATAGAAAAAACAGCGACTTGCTATCATTTTTATTAAATAATGCGCCATAAAACTACCCATATTTAAATAATAGCCTATCCTAAACGCTTCATTATGTGTATTTTAAAAGGCGATAAAAGAATATGGCGAGAAGTAAAACCACCTCTACAGACGATGTATTATTAGTATTATGTAATTCGGTAAAGTCTGTTTTAAGTAGCGCAACGGGGCGAACGATTAACTATTCTTCAATGGTTCAAAAAATCAATAAAACCTGCCTTAAACCCGACATTGGCTGTTTTGTATTATTTGACGGTGGTTTTTCTGGATTAGTTATTTTGAATTTTAGTGCCGCTGCCGCAATGGAACTATATACCACGTACATGACCAACATGGGTTTATCCGAAGAAGACCTAGCCACATCGCATACCGCTGATGATGTGAGTGATGTGATGGGTGAATTAATGAATCAAGCCGTTGGTGATTTTACAGGTGTAATAGGCCATGAGTTACATACCTCTATCAATCAAAATCAGCCTAAAATGCTGACGATTAACAAGCAAGTTGTGCTCTCTATTGATACAAATCTAGATCGCCCACAGGCAAGACGAGTGAGTTTTACAACAGCAAAAAATAATATTTTTTATCTTGAACTTGCGATGGACAAAACAGAGTTTATTAAGTTACCTAATTTTGAAGAGCGAGAAGCATTTGATCCCGACTCTCTGATTGAAGAAGAGAACAATAAAACATTGCAGGCAAACACAAGTACACAAAACACATCGGTATCTGAGTCTGATTTATTTGATGAATTAGGCATTTAGCTTTACTGATTAGCTGTAACGAACCAAAATTAATTAGCTATATTCACACATTTGATAGGTACATAAAAAAAGCTTGCTGAGAAAAACTCTGCAAGCTTTGCTTTTATAACATTACATTGATTAAACGATGATTAAGCTTGTTTATTCATTTTTGCATGTTGTTGGTGAAATGCGTCGAACTCAATTTGTGAAATTTTTCCATTCTTATCAGTATCTAATATTTCAAAACTTGGGCGTTTCTGACCTTTTTTAGCTTTAACCATCGCATTAAACTCTTGCTCTGACACCTGACCATTATTATCAGTATCTATTTTGTCAAAGTGCCTAAGTAAACGTCCTTTCGCTTCGTTTTTAGCAATTGAACCATCATTATTGGAATCAACCATTGCAAAAGTTAGTTTTTGATCGCGCTTGCCTTTTCCCATCTTTTTCACTAATTCAAATTCAGCACTTGTGATTGCACCATCTGCATCGGTATCAACTTTATCAAAGCCTTTCAATAAACGACCTTTGGCTTCATCTTTAGTTATTTTACCGTCGTTGTTGGCATCGACTTTAGCAAAGGTAGCTTGTTTATGACCTTTACCTTTTCCTTTGTGCATTACTTTCATGGCATCAAATTCTGCACTAGTGATTGCACCATCTGCATCTGAATCAATCTTATCGAAACCTTTCAATAAACGCCCTTTGGCTTCGTCTTTAGTAATTTTACCATCGTTGTTAGCATCGACTTTAGTAAAGGTAGCTTGTTTATGACCTTTACCTTTTCCTTTGTGCATTGCTTTCATAGCAGCAAATTCTGCTGCTGTAATATCGCCGTCACCATTACTATCAAAATCAGCGAATACAGCTTTTTTACGGCCTTTTCCTTTATGCATTGCTTTCATCGCTTCAAACTCAGCTTTGTTAACACTGCCATCACCATCGCGATCGATACGGTCAAAATGTTTAGCCATTCTTGAACCCGCTTCTGCTAATGTAATTGCACCATCGGCATTCACATCAAAACTTTCAAAATCACGTTTACTTTTACCATCTGCTGCCATTGTTAAAGCGCTAGAAACCATTAATGCAACACCGCTTAATATAAATAATTTTTTCATGTTAACCTCTATTCTAATTTACCAAATAAAGCTCTTTCTGAGCTGATGTAAAGACTATAGGTAAACATTGTGCAGGAAATATGGATAAAAAAAGGAGTTAACGCTTTTAGGCTATTTTTAAGGACAATTATTCATTAGTTGCTGACATTGAATAGAATAAAGAGAAAGGCTTACTATTTAAAAAGTGCTGGATTCAACATTAAAGCACCTTGTGCTTTTTAACAATAAGCAGAAAATAAACAAATCTAATAGGTAACGTTCGCTGTTAAATAGGCCTGACATTTATTAACTTCAACGACTCCTGAAATTCAAAAGTGTAATCAATTATCACAGAGCAAACTTATAGCCCACCCCATATATTGATTGAATACAATCAACCTCAGCATCAACATTTTGAATTTTACGACGTAAATTTTTAATATGGCTATCAATCGTTCTGTCGGTAACAATACGATTGTCAGAATAGATTTGTGACATTAATTGTTCGCGGCTAAACACTTGGTCTTTATGTTGGTGAAAATGAGATAGCAAACGAAACTCCGCACGGGTTAAGCTCACTTCTTTACCTTTAACCAATACTTGCATGGTGCTTTCGTTGATACTCAATACTTTATCTACTGTTTTGATCTCATCGGTAGCGCGACGCAAAATATTTTTCACACGCACCACCACCTCTCTTGGGCTGTAAGGTTTACAAATATAATCATCGGCTCCAAGTTCAAGCCCGACCAAGCGGTCAATTTCATCTACTCTTGCCGTTGCCATCACCACGGGTAGGTCAGTGAAAGTACGTAGCTCTCGATAGATATCTAAGCCATTTTGGCCCGGCAACATTAAATCTAATATGATCAAATCTACAGGGTTTTCTTTTACCCAACTGACAACGGATAACCCATCATTAAGAATGTGTGCAATAAAACCAGATTGACTAAGGTATTCACTAAGTACTTGTGCTAAAGAATGTTCATCTTCCACGATTAAAATGTGCTGTGGCATTATTTATTTCCTATTTATTGGCAAACTAATAGTAATGGCTAATCCGCCTAAAGCAGAATGGCTCGCAACCATACTACCTTGATGTGCTTGTACTATGGTTTCACAAATTGACAACCCTAAACCAGCCCCTCCACTTAACCGACTACGTGATTCATCAACCCGATATAATCGTTCAAATAACTTAGGTAAAGCGGCATCAGGGACACTAGGAGCGCTGTCTTCAATACAAATAGAAAGCTGTTTTTTATTTGCTTTAATATGCACTTGTAATACGCCTGGCGAATCCGTGTAGCGTAAGCTGTTTTCTAATAAGTTAGAAAATAACTGCGTTAATGATTTTTGATCTCCTTTAATATAAACCGGCTTTTTAAGATCAAAATAACTGTGTAACTGTACCTGTTTTTCCTGACACCGAAGCTGATATTGATTGCAGCTAGTGGCCAATAATTGTTGCACATCAACCGAATCCATTAAGCTAAATTGTAATCCTGCATCGGATAATGATAATTGATATAAATCATTCACCAGCTGACTTAAGTTTTGAACTTGATGGTGTAAAGAATCAATATACTTTGGTTCAGGTTGACGAATACCATCCTGTAATGCTTCGATTTCACTTTTTAACACTGAAATAGGCGTGCGTAGTTCATGAGAAATATCTGCTAACCACTGCTCTCTGGTCTTTTTTTGATGCAACAAACTTTGACTTAATTCATTAAACCTCGTTGATAATGCAGCAAGCTCATCTTCACCTTGTACCTCTATTTGCGTTAAATAATCGCCTTGCTGTAAAGAATTAGCCGCGCTTTCAAGGCGTTTTAGTGGCGTTAAAAAATGCCGTACCAATAACCATGATAGTGAAAATGACAATAAGGTTACCCACAACACAATCCACATTAAGTTATGCTGCTGTTGGCGATAAAAACTACTCTCTAATGCACCTGATATAGTGTTACGTTTTTTAGTGATCACCCAACCAACCGTCTTATCTTGATAGATAATGGCCACTTTAATGAGATCTTTTTTACTTTTGGGTTTACGTTGGTTTAATAGAGGTTGATAATCTTTATCTAAAATAACAATACGTTGCATTAGGCGTTCAACATTCTTTACCGATGCTTGTCGAGGTTGATTATTTCCATGACGTGGCCGAGCAAAGACTTGTGCAATAACATCACCTACAACATTTGGAGACAAATCTTGCCAACCATTTAACATTGAATAAAAAGGCGCAATATTCTCAGCAACCAGTTGTAATTTTTCCTTTTCACCGTGATTTAGATAATTCTGCAGTCCGGTTTGAAAGCTAGAATTCATTAACCAGGCCATGCCGATTACCATTAAAGAGCTAATGAATAGCATTGAAATGAGAATTTTCTTGAACAAGGTTAAACGCATCTAGCACCCTTTTATCTAAATTTATTATCGACGCTTAACTGTAACATAAACTGCAATTTATTCTGTAGCGAGAATTAATACTGCAGCCGCTAAATAAATCATTTACCTTAAAATATTTACTCAAAACGATTAGCTTAAAAAAAAGCCACTAAGTGAATCACTTAATGGCTTTTCGATGACATATTATAAAATATGTTGAATATTTATAACTTGAATAACAAGCTCATAAAATACTGTTTAACACGGTTAGATATTTTCAATCGCTGTATTTAATGTTGCACTTGGACGCATTGCTGCAGATACTTTAGCTGGGTCAGTGTGGAAATAACCACCTAAATCAACTGCGACACCTTGTGCATCGTTAAGCTCTTGTACAATTTTAGCTTCATTGCTTAATAACACGTCTGCAAATGGTTTAAATTGTGCTTGTAACTCAGGATCTTTAGTTTGTGTAGCTAACGCTTCTGCCCAGTACATAGCTAAGTAGAAGTGGCTACCACGGTTATCTAATTCTTTTACTTTACGAGAAGGAGATTTATCTTCTTTTAAGAATTTACCGTTAGCAGCGTGTAATGCTTCCGCTAAAATAACTGCTTTTTCATTACCTGTTTTTGCTGCGATATCTTCGATTGAAACAGCCAAGGCTAAAAACTCACCTAACGAATCCCAACGTAAATGGTTTTCTTCAACAAATTGTTGAACGTGCTTAGGTGCAGAACCACCCGCACCTGTTTCAAATAAACCACCACCAGCAAGCAGTGGAACAATTGAAAGCATTTTGGCACTAGTACCCAACTCTAAAATAGGGAATAAATCTGTTAGGTAATCACGTAATACGTTACCCGTTACAGAGATAGTGTTTTTCCCTTCCTTAACACGTTGTAAAGAAAACTTACATGCTTCTACAGGTGTTAATATTTGAATATCTAAGCCTGTTGTATCATGGTCTTTTAAGTATTCATTTACTTTAGCAATCAAGTTTTTATCGTGTGCACGATTTTCGTCTAACCAGAAGATTGCTGGTTGGCCTGTTGCTTGTGCACGACTTACTGCTAAACGAACCCAATCACGGATTGGAATGTCTTTAGCTTGACACATACGCCAGATATCACCGGCTTCAACATCGTGAGACATTAATATGTTGCCCGCAGAATCGATTACGTTAACAGTACCTGCTTCTTTGATTTGGAATGTTTTATCGTGTGAGCCGTATTCTTCAGCTTTTTGAGCCATTAGACCTACATTTGATACGTTACCCATTGTTGCAGGGTCAAATGCGCCATTCTCACGACAGAATTTAATCGTTTCTTCGTAGATACCTGAGTAACAACGATCAGGAATCAATGCTTTAGTATCTTCAAGCTTGCCTTCTGCATTCCACATTTGACCGCTAGAGCGAACCATTGCTGGCATAGAAGCATCAATAATCACATCGCTTGGCACGTGTAAGTTAGTAATTCCTTTATCTGAATCAACCATCGCTAGGCTTGGACGAGTAGCGTATACCGCTGCAATATCAGCTTCAATAGCGGCTTTTTGTTCTGCAGGTAGGTTAGCAATTTTTGCGTAAACATCACCTAGACCATTACGTTCATCAACACCTAACTCTTTAAATAAGTCTGCATGCTTAGCAAATACATCTTTAAAATAAACAGTTACAGCGTGACCAAACATGATTGGGTCAGATACTTTCATCATGGTTGCTTTAAGGTGTAAAGAAAGCATGATGTTGTTTTCTTTTGCTTCCGTCATCTCTTTTTCATAGAAAGCACGTAACGCTTTTGCACTCATACGAGATGCGTCAATTAATTCATCTTTTAATACAGGTGTAGATGCTTTAAGTACCGTTTTTTCACCAGCGGCATTGGTAAACTCTATTTTCACATCATCATCTTGGCCTAAAACAACTGATTGCTCTGAGCTATAGAAATCACCATCATCCATGTCTGCTACATGAGATTTAGAGTCTTTAGACCATTTCCCCATACGATGTGGGTTGTCTTGTGCGTATTGTTTAACCGCATCGGCAACACGACGGTCAGAGTTACCCTCACGTAAAACAGGGTTAACCGCACTGCCTAATACTTTTGCATAACGCGCTTGCGTATCTTTTTCTTCTTCAGTAGTCGCTACTTCAGGGTAATTTGGTAACGCAAAGCCATGTGCTTGTAATTCTTTGATAGCTGCATGCAATTGTGGAATTGATGCACTTACATTGGGTAATTTTATGATATTTGCTTCGGGCGTTTTCGCTAAGTCACCTAGTTCGGCTAAGGCGTCGGCTTGCTGTTGTGCAGGAGGTAATTTATCAGAAAAGTTAGCAATAATTCGAGCAGCTAGAGAGATGTCACGCGTTTCTACAACGATGTTTGCAGCTTTAGTAAATGCATTAACGATTGGTAATAGAGAGTGAGTTGCAAGCGCAGGTGCTTCATCTGTTTGTGTATAGATGATCTTTGCTGATTTATCTGTCATTTTATTTCCTTTAACAAAAATTTATGAAGTGAATTGTTAGCGTTAAAAATGTTATCAAATTGTTACGCATAATAATTACGCGCATATCATATCGGAAAAAACAAAATTATCTAGTTTCAGACCCTTATGTCGTCGATTAAAACGAGATCAAGATCATTATTTGTGAACTTGTGCTTGTTAACATCAAGTAATCAAATAATGTCAGACAGCGCTATTTGATACTGATAAACATAACATTTCATAAGCAACTCTGCCTTAATATTTTATTCTGATACAATGTTTTTTTTGACTGCTTTTAAGGGCAACAAATGAACCAACCTCCAATAAAAAAAACCAATAACACATTCAAAGCAGATGCAAAGAGCAGCCCACGAAAAACGAAAAAGCCTTCGCACTTTAATGTAAAAAAAGCAGCGCATAAAACATTTGTACCCAAAAAAGTATTACCTAAAGCAATGCAAAAAATCGTTTTATTTAACAAACCTTTTGATGTGCTAAGCCAATTTACCGATGAAGGTAACGCAGACAGTATTCGCGAAACCTTAAAAGACTACATTACGATCCCTAATATCTATGCGGCGGGTCGTTTAGATAGGGATAGTGAAGGTTTATTGGTACTAACCAACGACGGGCAATTACAAGCGGACATCACCCAGCCAGGCAAAAAGACAGAAAAAACCTATTGGGTCCAAGTTGAAGGTGCCCCCAAGGAAATTGATTTAGACAAATTGCGTCAAGGTGTGAAATTAAAAGATGGTATGACCATGCCTGCAAAAGTAAAAATAATGGACAACCCTGATATTTGGGAGCGATACCCACCGATACGTGAACGTGCAAACATTCCTACTACTTGGTTAAGCATTACTATTTCTGAAGGGCGCAACCGACAAGTACGCCGAATGACGGCTAATATAGGCTTTCCAACATTACGTTTAATTCGTTACTCCATTGGGGAATGGACGATTAAAGGGCTTGATAACGGAACTTTCAAAGTACTTTAAAAAGCAATAAGCTATTTAACAAGTAATCAAAATTTTAACAATAAAAAGCCCGAAGTATTTATACTCTCGGGCCGTTATACCAATAACCATTTATACTATATAGTTACTGTTCAACAATCAACAAGTACTACTGTAGGTTGTTGCAGACATAAAATCACAAAATGATAAAAATATAATTAGCTTATTTCGCTCTTTTCTTTGTGACAGAAAAACCTAAACCTACTAAACCCAATCCTAATAAAGCGATGGATAACGGCTCAGGAACACTTTGAACAGCTTCATTAACAATAACATCATTTATAGCCCAATGCTGTCCATTGCCAGAATGCATAGAACTCTTAATATAATCATTACCCGTTAGTATAGAGAAAGAAGTAAGGTCTACCCAGTTTGCTATAAAATCAATAGCTTGAGTAGTTATTCCAAAATCGATAGTGTTTACTAAATTCACTCCATTATAACCATTGATAGTCAAGGTTTGACTTCCCCAAGCACCTGCGACGGTAAATCCATTTAAATTGAATGTATCAAGATTATTCCATGTAAAGGTTGATGATTGTGCCTGATTTGTATTAAAGGCAACATAGTCACTGCCAGTTGCGTCTGCAACTTGCTTATAACCAACACCATCACTATGACCCGTTCCATCTAAAAAACTCACGCTATTGCTTGTCTCAAAATTTGCATTTCCACCCTGTTCAAAACTGATTGTTATTGCTTGAGCAGAGGCAGACAGTCCAATGGTAGATAAAATAAGAGTGTTGATCATGTTTTTCATTTTTAATGCCTTAAGTTATAACTCTAATTGAGTAGAATACCAAGGAGAAGCAAAAAACGAGCCAACAAATCAAACCATTGATTCTAATAGGATTTATTTATATTTTAATCAATAAATAATTAACCTGTAAATTAAACCAACACTTTATGGATAGCATCTGGGTTTATTGAAGGTATTAACGCTTATTTACTACTCGATATCCATCGACATGCAAAAAGTCAGTAAACTGA
The DNA here is from genome assembly GCF_014163575.1 of Psychromonas sp. SR45-3. Lineage (NCBI taxonomy): Bacteria > Pseudomonadati > Pseudomonadota > Gammaproteobacteria > Alteromonadales > Psychromonadaceae > Psychromonas > Psychromonas sp. SR45-3. The sequence goes on along the minus strand of NZ_JACJDP010000009.1, from coordinate 78,350 downwards.
AAAATATAAAGTTTCTAGACATACAGGAGAAGACCTAACGAATCGAAAGGTCATCGTGTCACGCATGGTATGGATGACCGAGCTTGCAACTGAATAATACAGATGAATAATGCAGCTGAATACAACCCTAAAGGCCACAAAAATTAATTTCTAAAAAGCCCCGCTCTTTAAAACTCGCTGTTAAGGCTGTTAAATGTGCTTTGTTTTCAAACTGACGAGTATAAAAAGCCTGATGATTTAAGAGATAATTGTTTAATGGTTGAGGGTTTAATAACGGATCATTAAAATATCGGGAGTTTAATAACTGTTTTACACGCAACGCAATCGCTTGCCCAGAATCAACTAAATGAATCGGCTGAGCGAAACAGGCACTGATTTCTTCTCTGAGTAGCGGAAAATGAGTACATCCCAATACTAATGTATCTGGCATGTTATCTTCATTCTTTAACCAAGGGGCTAATATTACTCTAAAACTATCTGCATCAAGTACTTTCCCTATCAACTTATCTTCAGCTAATTCAACCAATTTCGTCGAGCCAATACGCAATACCGTTTTGTCAGCAGCAAATTCATTAATTAACGTATCGGTATAAGCACGCTCTATGGTACCCGGCGTTGCCAATAATCCAATCACATTATTAGCGGTGATTAAAGTAGCAGGTTTGATGGCAGGGACAACACCAACAATAGGAATAGTAAAGTGCTGGCGTAATGCATCAAGCGCCACAGTGCTCGCGGAGTTACACGCGATAACAATTAAATCAACCGAGTGCAACTGCATAAAATCAGTTAATAATTGTGTTAGTCGATTAATTAATTGTTCTCTTGGCAGTTCACCATAGGGAAAATAAGCATTATCAAACAAATATTGACACTTGATAGTGGGATTATATTTAACTATCTGTTCGTAAACAGATAAACCACCGACTCCAGAATCAAATATAAGTACTCGTTTGGCTGACATTTTCTACTTCCTTGGCAAAAAAAGTATTTTAGCCTGTAATCAAAGCAGAAAGAAATAAAATGATCATTAACCTGATAATAATGATGGTCGGTTTTAGCTAGCCAACAGCTACTCGCTGTTTTAGAATGCCCCTCCATTTAAATGCTATTGAAAAATAGCCAGCGATAGATATAAAAAAACAGAGGTTATTATGAGCTTAGAATTTGTTGATCCGGATAATTATGAATCACAATTAGACGCTAAAAAAGAGCAATTTACAGCTCTCTTTTCAACCTTTGAACTCCCTGAATTAGAGTGTTTCGATTCACCAAAAACACATTACCGTATGCGTAGCCAATTTAGAGTTTGGCATGAAGATATGGACCTGTATTTTTACATGACCGACCAAGAAACGCGCCAGCGTATACGTGTCGAACAATTTGCTCCTGCGAGTGAATTAATTAATCGATTAATGCCACGCCTAGTAGAAGAATTAAAAGTATCGCCTATTCTTCGCTATAAATTATTTCAAGCTAATTTTTTATCGAGCATGAGCGGTGAAATTATGGTGAGTTTTCTTTACCATAAAGTGTTAGATGATGAATGGTTAACGGCGATTAAAGCATTAAAAGCCCGCTTATCTAAAGAGTTTAAGATTAACTTTATTGGTCGAGCACGCAAACAAAAACTGATTGTCGACCATGACTATGTAATAGAAAAACTAAATGTAGATGGACAACAATTAATATATCAACAAGTTGAAAATAGCTTTACCCAACCTAATACAGAAGTTTCGATTAAAATGCTTGAGTGGGCTATCGAATGTACACGATATAGTGAAGGTGATTTATTAGAACTGTACTGTGGTAATGGCAATTTCTCTTTAGCATTGGCAAAAAACTTCAACCGAGTCTTAGCGACAGAAGTATCTACGCCATCGGTTAACTCTGCTCAGTATAATATTGCCGCGAATAATATTGATAACGTGAAAATTGTTAGAATGTCTGCTGAAGAATTTACTCAAGCAATTAATGGCGAGCGAGAGTTTAATCGTTTAAAAGAAAAAAATGTCGATTTATCTAGTTATCAATGTAATACCATTTTTGTTGATCCACCACGAGCTGGCCTTGATGATGATACCATTGAAATGGTGCAAAAATATGACAATATCATGTACATCAGCTGCAATCCTGAAACATTAAAAGCGAATCTTGATGTATTTACTCAGACACATGATATTAAGCGATTCTCTCTATTTGATCAGTTCCCTTATACACACCATACCGAAGCGGGTGTGTTTTTAGTTAAAAAGCAGTAACTGTCCAAAAGCTTGCGTCATCACAACAAGTAAAATAAAGTCTCGATAAATACAAAAAAGCTGCATACCTAAATATGCAGCTTTTTATTTTTACACTTGGATTATTAATTTACTCGCTTATTAACAGACTAAAAATCAAGTCGTGGCTAGATGCTTATTAAAAAAGTCGATACTTCTATCCCAAGCAAGGTCGGCCATGGTTGGAACGTAGCGAGCTGTTGAGTCATTATGAAAGCCATGGTTTGCTTTTTCATACATGTGCATTTCATAATCCACATTATATTTTTTTAAGTCCGCTTCATATTCTGGCCAATACGCATTCACCCTTTTATCAAGTTCAGCTAATTGAATTAATAAAGGTGCTTTAATATTTTTTCTTAATTCTGCTTTAGCAGGAGTCCCGTAGAACGGCACACCTGCATCGAGTGTTTCAGGGATCGTAGCTGCAAGCATATTGACAATATAACCACCAAAACAAAAACCTACTGCACCTAGTTTTCCAGTACTCTGTGGATGTGTTTTTAAATAGTTAGCAGCTGCAATAAAGTCTTCTTCGATTTTATTTTTATCAAGCGAACTTTGCATCTTTTTACCCTGGTCATCATTACCAGGGTAGCCACCAAGTGAATGCAATACATCAGGTGCAAAAGCAATAAAACCTGCTTTTGCCAAACGACGAGCAACATCTTTTATGTAAGGATTTAAGCCTCGATTTTCATGAATAACTAGTACTACAGGTAATTTACTATCTACAACTTTTGGTGTAACAAAATAGCCTCTGCCTTCACCATGCCCTTTCGGTGATGGGAATGTTTGGTAAGTTGCTGTGATATCGTCATCATTAAATGAAATTTGTTCTGCGAGTGCATAATTAGGCGTTAATGCCGTTGAAAGTGTTGCTAAGGTAATACCGGCTCCTGCAATACCAGCTAGTCGTCTTAAAAATGTACGTCTATCTATATCCCCGTGTGCATATTCATCATACCAATCAAAGGCTTCTTGAGGTATCTGCATGCTAGGTTGTTTTTCTGGAGCTTTAGTTATATTAGCTTTATTAGTCATATTCACACTCTCATTATTAATAAATTATTACATTTAAAAACGATCGTTCAAACAATAACCAATTTTAAACCTAGTGTAAAATTTATTATTAATGATCAGTGATCATCAACCTACTCTTAGCGTTATTTTAATATTTATTATTTTTACAAAAATGTTAACGAGCTAATAACCGATAAAGTTGGGCAGTAACTTAGTGAATTGACAACTATTTGAATAGTTTTAACTGACAGCTTTGATATAAGAACCAATCACTGTTACTGCATATTGAGCTTGAATTTCAACTAACGCAGAGGCAATATGCTCTTCTTCTTGATGTCCATCTATATCAATAAAAAAGTGGTAGTTACCTATTTGTGAACGAGTAGGACGAGACATAATAGAGGTTAAATTTACTTTTTGCATTGCAAAAGCGCTGACAATACTACCTAAAACACCGGGGCAATCTTGTTTGTTATTAACAACTAAAGTGGTTTTATATTCTTTACCCAGGATCCGTGCTTGAGGTGTTTCAGAAAGCACTAAAAAACGTGTTTGATTATTAGCATAATTGGTTACATCATTATCAACGATGATTGCTTCAGTCGCATGTGATAAGGCATGTTGCGGAATAATTGCACCAGCCGATTTACCTTTTTGTTGCGCTAACACCAAGGATTCAATATTACTTTGAGTATTGTGTATTCTCACCCCTTCCAACCCATTGATGAATTCAGAGCATTGTCCATGAGCAACAAACTGAACATACAAATCACGTAGATCAGAGAACTGCTCACAAAATCCAACAAATGAGAATTGAATCGGCAATAACAGTTCAGAAATAACAAATAGTTTAGTATCCAATAATTGGTCTAAAACCACCTGCACATAACCTTCAGATAAATTTTCAATGGGTAAAACACCTAATTGACAGTCTTTACCGACGGCTTGAAAAGTTTGTGACAGCGTAGAATAATATTTAATATCCGCGCAGGGAACGGGATCTTTATCTTGAATAGCTTGAATATATTGCTTAGTAGCGAGATCTGAGAATGTATCTTTTGGGCCAAGTGTCGCGATAGTAAGCATAGAATACCGAGTTGTTCTTAGAGAGTAGAAATAAAAAGGTGAGCCTTAGCTCACCTAATAATATGCTAACTATTTAGAAGTCCATGTTAGTTTTTAATTTCTTAAGGGCATTCGCTTCTAACTGACGAACACGCTCCGCAGAAATATCATAACGCGCAGCTAAATCGTGTAAAGTGGCTTTTGGCTCGCTTAACCAACGAGAATTTAAAATATCTTGACTACGTGCATCTAACGTTGATAACGCTGAATACAATTTATTCTTTGTATGAGACTCAGTATTTTCTTGCTCAATTTGAGTTTCAACGCTTGCACTTTTATCTTCAAGATAGTGCATCGGTGCAAAGGTATTGTCATCATCGTCATTAACACTTAAATCAAATGACTGATCTTGAGCATTTAAACGTGACTCCATTTCAAGTACATCTTTAGTACTTACATTTAACTCTTCAGCAACCGCTTCTACTTCTTCTTTTTTGAACCAACCTAAACGTTTTTTAGATTTACGCAAATTGAAGAATAATTTTCGTTGTGCTTTTGTCGTTGCAATTTTTACAACACGCCAATTACGGATAACGTACTCATGAATTTCTGCTTTAATCCAATGCACAGCAAAAGAAACAAGACGTACCCCAACCGTTGGGTCAAAGCGTTTAACCGCTTTCATTAATCCTACATTACCTTCTTGAATTAGATCCGCTTGTGCTAAGCCGTAACCAGCATAACTTTTAGCAATGTAAGCAACAAATCGTAGATGCGACATAACTAATTTTTTTGCGGCTTCTAAATCACCTTTGTAATATAGACGCTCTGCTAACTCTTGCTCTTCTTCAGCACTTAGCTTAGCAAATGAGTTTACAGATTGAACATAGGCTCCAATACTTCCTTGAGGAACTAGACTCATTGAATTTATTGTATCACTCATGTTTCACCTTAATACTTGAAGTTTTAATAATAAGTGTTTCGATACTAATCAAACACTTTATATTATACAGTAGCAAATTGAAAATAAAATATTTTACTTGCCTAATAACCCTAACTGGCTATCAAAAAGTTGAAGTAACATTTTTTATCTAACTTGCGTTTTACATAACGGGATAACCAATATTGTCCGATACTATGATGTTGAAAAACATCTCGAAAATGTAATGAATTGATACGCATAATCTGACCTTCAAATAGATCAAAAGTTCCGTAAGCAATCAAGCGCCCATCAATACGAATAACAAGAATTTCTTTACAATCAGCAATCAAATCGATCAGCTTCATGCCTTTGTGGAAGGCCATTTGCTCTTGAATGAGCACCTGACATGTCGGTGACGAAATGGGTAACAACTGAATATCAACATTTTTTTTCATAAAACACCTGAAATCAAATCCTCTAAGCAAACCCGTGAAGTAGATCACATATTACAGGCAAAACAAAAGAGATCAAGCAGTTAGTTTTTTATTTTTTTATAAAAAATTGGTGTTAATTTATTTCATAAGCGTCTTTAAACTACAACTATAATGATAAAAACTACTTCGGTTCAATTTTCACAAGATATTGTTTTACCGAGATAAATGAAGCAATAAAACCTAATACAGCACCAACAATAAGTAGTGTGATAGATTCATCAAAATTCAATGATATGATTTGAAATTGTGCCTGATAAAGGCCGGTTAAATTCATTACCCCTGACTCCAACCAAATAACCAGCACCCAAGAAAATAACCAAGCAATCACACCACCCAAAAATCCATACCAAGCTCCAATATATATATAAGGTAACTGGATAAAACTGTTGGTTGCTCCGACTAACTTTAAGACTTCTATTTCATCGCGCTGGTTAAGGATATTAAGCCGGATCGTATTACTAACAATTAATAACACAGATAATAATAATAATGTTGCAATGCCAATCACCATATCAACCACTAGATAGAAAATAGCCTGTAACTTTTCTATCCAATCAATATCAACACTCACCAAGTCAATATCTTGTTCTCGTTCAAGTTTAGCCACTAGCAATTTACTACCCGCGGTATTCATTGCAGATTTGACAGGGACAACCACCAATACTGCGGGTAATGGGTTTTCATCTAAATAACTTAATGCCTTTGAAAAACCAGACATCTCTTTAAACTCTAACAATGCTTGATGACGGGAAATATAAGTAACGGCTTCAATATCTTCATACAAACCTAACTTATTAATCAGTACTTGCACCCGTTCTTCAGAAATATTCTTTTTTAAAAAAAGGCTTACCTCAGAAGCGCTATCCCATTGCCCACTCACGCGTTCTACATTTTTATAAACCACATGAAAAACAGTGGGTAAAGATAATGCAACACCCAACACGAGAATTGTCATCAAGGTCGCAAACGGAGTTTTCCATAATTCAAAGAAACTATGAATAACCTGATGCACGTGCTGTACTAAAGTTGCCTTAACACGGCCAATAAAAGACACTTTATTAATTTTAGGAGAGCCAGATAGCTTTCTTTTTGCACCCATCTTATTACTCATTGCGTTCCCTTAATAAGCCGTCATTGATCATATCACCATCACGTAACGTGAGTGTACGGTAACGCATCTTAGCAATTAGTCCTAAATCATGTGTGGCAATTAACACGGACATACCAAATTGATTTAAAGATTCAAACAAGGTTAAAATTTCCAATGATAATTTAGGATCTAAATTACCCGTGGGTTCATCTGCTAATAATAAAGGAGGTTGATTAATAATAGCTCGGGCTATCCCTACTCGTTGTTGCTCGCCACCGGATAAATTGATAGGAAAGCTGCTTTCTTTCCCCGTTAATCCCACTTTATCTAAGGCGGCTAAACTACGTCGCTTAATTTCATAACGGCTATAACCTTCAATTAATAGAGGCAAACCAACATTTTCAAGTACGGTACGATTCATCAATAAACGATGATCTTGAAAGATCATACCAATATGACGGCGTAAATAGGGAATATCATTACCTTTGATATGACTGATATCATTACCATTTAAAACAATACGCCCAGTCGTAGGGCGTTCCATTAGACTCACCAGCTTTAATAAAGTGCTTTTACCAGAACCAGAGTGACCGGTAATAAAAGCCATTTCGCCTTGTTTTAAATGAAAGTCTACTTTATTTAAAGCGATTTGGTCATCGGCATAAATTTTGCTGACTTCTTCAAATAATATCATTGTCTATTTTACCTTATGACTCATCTTCTTTAGAGAAAAGAGCATCAATAAACTCTTTGGCGTTAAACTCTCTTAAATCATCAATCCCCTCTCCCACTCCGATATAACGGATAGGTAACTTAAATTGATCGGCAATAGAGAAAATAATCCCCCCTTTTGCAGTACCATCAAGCTTAGTAAAGGTAACACCAGTCAAACCTACCGCTTGGTTGAATAATTTAACTTGGCTAATCGCGTTCTGACCAGTACCCGCATCAATTGTTAACATAATTTCATGAGGGGCCGTTGGATCTTTTTTACGCATGATACGTACTACTTTTGCCAACTCGTCCATCAAGTGATCTTTATTTTGTAATCGGCCAGCTGTATCTGCAATTAACACATCGATACCCCGTGCTTGCGCGGCATCCATCGCATCAAATAAAACCGACGCACTATCTGCCCCCGTTTGCTGAGCAATAACAGGAATTTCATTACGCTCACCCCAAACTTGTAACTGCTCAACAGCGGCGGCACGGAACGTATCACCGGCAGCAAGCATTACTGATTTACCTTCATTTTGGAATTTTTTAGCTAATTTACCGATAGTAGTAGTTTTACCAACACCATTTACACCAACCATTAAAATAACATAAGGTTTTTTGGTCACATCAATCACTAAAGGTTTTTCAACTTCATGTAGTATGTCTGATAAGTCTTTTTTCAATAACTCATAAAGAACTTCTGCATCTTTTAACTGTTTGCGATTTGCATGCTCCGTTAAATTATCAATAATACGTAATGTTGTCTCAACGCCGATATCCGCGACAATAAGTTGCTCTTCTAGTTCTTCAAATAGCTCATCATCAATTTTTTTGCCTTTAAATAACGATAGTAAACCACTACCAATATTAAGCCGTGTTTTCTTTAAGCCTGCAGCAAAACGAGCAAAGAAACCTAATGTGTTTTTTTGTTTCTCTGCTTCAACTTCTTCTTCAGCAACTAACTTTGCCTCTATTTCAGCTTCTTGTACTGCCTCTTCATTTGCCTCACTTTCTACCTGTTGACGCGCTAACTCTGCATTTTTCTGTGCTTCTTGATATGCCAATCTTGCTTTAGCAGCCGCCTCTTGTTGAGCTACTATTTCAGCCTGACGTTGTGCTTCTTCCGCTGCCGCTTTTTCTCTTGCCTCAAGTTCAGCTTGCTTACGTGCTAATAGCTCTGCTCGTTTGACTGCTAACTCTCTTTCTAATAGCTCTGCTTGTTCTTTTTCTGCTCGCTCTTTTTCGGCTAGTTCGGCTTGATGTTTTTCAACTAGTTCAGCTTGACGCTTTGCTTCTTCGGCAGCAGCGATCTGTTGTGCTTCAAGCTCAGCTTGTTTGCGTGCTAATAGCTCTGCTTGCTCTTTTTCAGCTCGCTCTTTTTCAACTAGCTCGGCTTCTTCGGCAGCAGCGATCTCTTGTGCTTCAAGTTCAGCCTGTTTACGCGCCAATAGCTCTGCTTGCTGTTTTTCAGCACGCTCTTTTTCAACTAGCTCGGCTTGACGCTTTGCTTCTTCGGCAGCGGCGATCTCTTGTGCTTCAAGCTCAGCTTGTTTGCGCGCTAATAACTCTACTTGCTGTTTTTCTGCTAACTCTCTTTCTGCAAGTTCGGCTTGACGCTTTACCTCTTCAGCAGTGTCTTTTTCACTCGCTTCAAGTTCAGCTTGTTCACGCGCTAATAGCTCTGCTTGCTCTTTTTCTTCTTGCTCTGTTTTCTTAGCTGGTTTTTTTGAAAACCATGAAAACAATCCTTTCTTTATAGACATTGATTAAAAACCTTACTAACAACCTGTTTACCCTGCTAAAATAGCAATCGTATTGAAATGCTATATTAACACTATGCTTGCCGGACTAAAAATTATATGAGTAAAAATCATCGTACTTTAACCAAAGAAAACAATAGAAAATCAATGAGTGACGGATTTATCCGCTTAATCTCTGGTCAATGGCGAGGAAAAAAGCTTCCCGTTAAAGATAAACAAGGGTTGCGGCCGACAACAGATCGCACAAAAGAGACTCTTTTCAATTGGTTAATGCATGATATTCGAGATGCAAATTGTTTAGATTGTTTTAGTGGAAGTGGAAGTTTAGGTTTCGAAGCGTTATCTCGTTATTGTCAATTTTGTACTCTCTTAGAGCTTGATAAACAAGTCGCTAAGCAGTTACAAATTAACTTAACCTCCTTAAACGTAGAAAATGCGCAAATTATTCAAGGCGACTCCCTAAAATACCTTAACCAAACCGCGACTCAAGACTACGATGTGGTTTTTATCGATCCGCCATTTAATCTAGGCTTAGCTCAACCTTGTATAGAACAATTAGAAGCAAATGGATATTTAGCCAATGGATGTCTTATTTATCTGGAAGTTGAAAACAGCTTAAACACGCTTCAAATCCCTAATAACTGGCAACTATTGAAAGAAAAAACATCAGGCCAAGTTCGTTATCAATTATTTTCAAGAGGTTAAACAATGACTTATTTTATTCCCTTTGCAAAATTTTTAATGATCATTATTTGGACCTTGTTGCTTGCTAATTTATTTTTCCCATTCCCTGGAAAAGCTGCAATGGCCTTTTACTTTTTATTAGCTTTTGTGATTGTCATGCATGCGATCCAATTGTTAGTTATTTATGGGGCATTTGCTGAAAAGCTAAAATTAACCAAAAAAGAAGCTTTTGAAATTTTCTTTTTTGGTGTATTCAAAATGTGGCAATTAAAGTCACGTCTTATATAAACACATTTACTATCACCACACTTTTTTTAATATTACCCAATAAAAAAGGGAGAGCATTATAAATGCCCTCCCTTTTTGTCGTCTTCATTTCATTCCATTGAGATTGACCGCATCCCTGTGGCTCCATGACAATGCTTTTCCAAGCTGATCCCCTTGCCAATCCTTTGGCGGCTCCTTATCCTTGTAAACAGTTCCACTGCATCAATGCTACTTCCTTTACTTGTTAATGAGTATAAGAAATTATTAACAATAAGTGACTGCATGAAATAATAAATAGTTTCTAAACACTAAAAAAACACATACAAATTGTTAAAAAGTCTAGTATTCAGACTGTTAAATTAAATTGATGAGATATGGAGAGAGATTTCTTTTTTAAATAAAGCAAATAACAGTATCAAGGATGGTTGATCTCTTAGGGTAAGTTTATCTCTGTGTAGAATAAGCCGCAGCCAATAATAAAAAAGTCACCGTAGTGACTTTTAATGATGCATATTTTAATAGGTTTAGCTTTTTGCATAGAGAATATCTTTGGTTATTGACCCCACTCGATAATGCCATCTACTTTTTTACCATCTTCACTCACCACTAACCATTTTATATGCTTTTCGCGCATTAATTCTTCAGCTTCAGTTAAACGCGCAGAGGCAGAAATTAAACGTGGCGTAGGGTTCATTAAATGTTCAGCTTGGCTATCAACAATACTTTCGCCAGCAATTAAGAAACGACGAACATCACCATCGGTGATAACCCCCTGTAAATTACCATCTTCTAACACCAAAGCTAAACCGGTACGCGTTTCAGTCATCACCATTAACACATCAGTCACCGACGTATCAGCGCTTACAACAGGCAAGTTTTCACTGCGCATCTCATCGCGAACAAAAGTTAATAAACGTTTACCTAAGCTACCACCAGGATGAAAGCGAGCAAAATCCATTGGACTAAAGTCTCTTTCTAACGTTAAAGTGTTCGCAAGTGCGTCGCCAATCACTAAGGTCAAGGTAGTAGAAGTGCTTGGTGCGAGGTTATTGGGACAGGTTTCTTTTTCTACGCTCGCATCGAGTACAACATGAGAATTTTTAGCAAGTGTCGACGTTGTACCACCGGTAATTGAAATTATTTTATTACCAAAATGTTGCAGCGATGGAATTATTTTTAGTATCTCATCTGTTTCGCCACTATATGAAATTAATAACAATACATCTTCTTTTGTTACCATGCCTAAATCACCGTGAAAAGCTTCACCTGGATGCATAAAAAAAGAAGGTGTTCCAACAGAGGCAAGTGTAGCGGCTATTTTAGTACCGATATGCCCTGATTTTCCCATTCCAGAAACAATCACACGTCCAGTACAGTTTTTCATTAAAGCCAACGCTTGAAGATACGCTTCGCCAACATGTTTACTATGTGTAGTAATTGCCGCACTTTGTACTTCAAATACGTTTTTGAGTTCTTTTAACAATTGAGACTCTGGCAATGCAAAACGGGACATGAAAATTCCTTAGTGTAGGAGGAAAAATAATAAATGAAGAAATGGTCGGTATGGGAGGATTCGAACCTCCGACCCCTGACACCCCATGCCAGTGCGCTACCAAACTGCGCTACATACCGATTTGTGTAAGTCTAATTATTTATCATGAAGTTGCAACAAAAAAAGCAAGTCTAAGCGTAAACAATAAAGAAAAAGTAACGTAATTGAAACGAATTGACATATTGTGACAAAAATTGAGTCAAAAAAATACCCGCACTCGGCGGGTATAGTAGATCACTTAAATATACTCATTCAAATGAATAGAAATTATAAACAATCAAACTCAACTAAAGGTTCAACTTCAGCATCATAATCAACACCATCAATACCAAAACCAAATAATTGTAAAAATTCATCTTTATAATCTTGGTAATCTGTTAGTTCAAACAGATTTTCAGTTGTGATTTGAGGCCATAGTTCTGTACAAGCTTGTTGAACATCATCACGCAATTCCCAATCATCAAGGCGTAAACGACGAGCTTCATCCGTTGTAGGCGCTGAACCATCAGCTTTGAATAATTGCGTAGTAAATAGACGGTGAATCTGTTCCATACAACCTTCGTGTAAACCTTTTTCTTTCATGATTCTAAAGACCATTGAAAGGTATAGAGGCATAACAGGGATAGCCGAACTTGCTTGTGTCACAACACTTTTTTGTACCGAAACATAAGCTTCACCACCTAAAGAGGCTAATTGAGCTTGGATAGCAGTAGAAGCACGATCTAAATCTAATTTCGCTTTACCTAATGCGCCATTCCAGTAGATAGGCCATGTTAATTCAGTGCCAATGTAAGAATAAGCAACGGTTTTAACACCTTCAGCTAACACACCCGCATCGGCTAGTGCATTGATCCAAAGTTCCCAGTCTTGTCCACCCATGACAGTCACTGTATTCGCAACTTCTTCTTCAGTTGCAGGCTCTACTGATGCTTCAATGATCACGTCTTTGTTAGTATCAATAGCAGTTGAAGTGTAAGTTTCACCAATTGGTTTTAAGCTTGAACGAATCACTTCACCAGTATCTGGTAACTTGCGTACAGGCGCAGCAACAGAATAGATGATTGCATCAATTTGACCTAAATCAGCTTTGATTGTATCGATAACAAGTTGCTTTGTTTCGTTCGAAAATGCATCGCCATTAACGCTTTTAGCATATAGACCATCTTCTTTAGCTTGTTTTTCAAACGCAGCACTATTATACCAACCTGCTGAACCCGCTTTACGATCGGTTGCTGGTTTTTCAAAAAACACACCGATTGTTGAAGCATCACTTCCGTATGCAGCAGCAATACGAGATGACATGCCGTAACCTGCAGAAGAACCAATCACTAATACACGTTTAGGGCCTTTTTCAATTTTGCCTTGCTTTTTAGTGTATTCAATTTGTGCTTGAATGTTTTTTTCACAACCCGTTGGATGAGTAGTTGTACAAATAAAGCCACGAATCTTAGGTTTAATGATCATATTTTTTCGCTCTTATGGTATTTGAAACCTTTAATGAGAGTATTAACGATAGAAAATCACTGCACTCGCATTAAAGGCGTAAGTAAAATTATCGCTAATATACCTGTTCTCTGATGAAATGCCAAAAACAACAAGTATTGTTACCGATCTACTGATGCTAATTTATTCAACCGTTGACATTGGCAAACATAAAGTAGGTTTATTACCGCCTAGTCCCATTGCCTGTCTAATAAACTGCTTTTTTAGTGGACTGATAGTATCAGCCATTAACAGAGCAACATCTCTTAAAACTTTTTGTACAGGATTTTCCCCATTAAATAATTGTTTTAATAGCTCCATCGACGCAATCATTTCTGTTGCTTCGGTTTTACGCCAGCGCTCAAAGTGACGTAAATTACTGTACAAACCAATATCATTACCTAATGTCACATTTTTTAATATTTCTTGCCCTAAACAAGCTGCATCCAATAAACCTAAATTTACACCTTGGCCAGCTAACGGATGAATGGTGTGTGCAGCATCACCAATTAGTGCAACACGATGTTTCGCAAAGTCTCTCGCATAGCGCATACTTAAAGGTATGCTTTGACGTTGCCCCTGTACTTCACAGGGACCTAGGCGATTGTCAAAGGTGCGACTTAGATGATGGTTAAAAGTTTGATCATCTAAAGCCAGTAAAGCTTGTGCTTTTTCAGGCGGCAACGACCACACAATAGAACTAAGGTGCTGCTGGTATAAAGGCAAAAAGGCTAGCGGCCCTTGCGGGGTAAATATTTGGCGAGCACAGGCTTGGTGATTTTCAACGGTTTTTATCGTAGCAACAATTGCATGATGCTCATAATCCCATTGTGTTAAGGGAATATTAAGTTGCGATCTTACCCATGAATTAGCACCATCGGCAGCCACCACTAACTTCGATGTCAGTTGTTTGCCGCTGTGTAATGTTAACCAAACTTCACCTTCTCCGATGGCCATACTTTGTAGTGAGTCGGGACAGAAAAAAGTTACATTTTGCTGTTGTTGCACACTATGATGTAAAGCTTGCTGTAAATTTTTATTTTCAACAATGTATCCTAAGTCTTTTTGGTCTACTTGTTTGGCATCAAAATCAATTTTACCAAAGCTATCTTTTTCCCACACCTGCATCGTATGATACGGTGTAATACGTTGCGCTTTTAGTAATGGCCAAATACCTAAATTATCAAACAGGGTTTTGCTAGCAAAGCTAATCGCACTGACCCTACTTTCTGGTGTATCACTTAACGCCACTGTTTCATTAGCTTCAATGATAGCAATAGATAAATGGCTTTTAGCTAAACATTTGGCTAATGTTAATCCGACCATTCCGCCACCAACAATAGTGACATCATAAGACTGCATCATGACAAGTTCTCACTGTTAAATAAATCAAACTGGCCTTTGGCTTGTTCGATAATGGGTTGTGATAAAAATGGAAAACAGCTCATTGCTTGTAAACCAATATTACGAGGAATGCTCAATAATGGATATTGGTTACTGAATATTCTCACTAAACTATCCGTCATCAAAATAGTGCGATGATGATCTTTAGCACGACATTGCCAATAAGTATTTAACATTGAAAACGAGCCAATATGCTCTACTTCTGATTGTGTGACCACTTTAGCTAGAACAAATAGGTCACGTAATCCCAAATTGAAGCCTTGGCCTGCAACGGGGTGTAAACTATGCGCCGCATTACCAACACATAAAACACGATGCGCAATCGGTTTAGTTGTTTTTACTAAGCTTAACGGATAAATATCTCGCTTTCCTGTTTCTTCAAATATACCGGCACGAAAACCGAACTGTTGCTGTAATTGAGCAAGAAATAAGTGATCCGGTAATTCTGCAATTTGTGCTGCTTGCTGATGCTCAACGCAATACACTAATGAATAGCGATCTGCCGTTAACGGTAATAAAGCAATAGGGCCGCTTTTACAAAATCGCTCGTAGGCAATATTTTGATGTGGTTTAGAGCAACGAACATTGCAGATGATAGCACTACGGTCATAGTTATAGCGCTCTGTATCTATTTTAGCTAGCTCCCTGACTTGGCTTTCACTACCATCGGCGCCCACACATAATTTTGCCTCAATACACTGACCATCACTGAGTTCACAACTAATTGCATCAATACCTTGCTGAAAATGTTTGAGTTTCACATTGTACCGTGTCGTTAACGATGGAAAAGCGCCTAATGCTCTTGCTAGTACTTTCCCAACATGTCGTAACTCAACAACATAGCCAAAAGTTTCACCTTTATTATTTGGCATTAAGCCTAAGGCTCCAAAGTAGCCTTTATCTGAGACTTGAATTTTATCGATAGCTTGCGCATTAATTTCAATCTCAGACCATAATGCTAACGAGTCTAAAATATCAACCGATCCAGCATTTAAGGCAATACAACGCGCATCGAAGCTAGGATTACGTTGCTTATCAGATACCGTTTTATTAGCTAGAGACTGATTTTTTTCAACACGCTGTGCGTTTTCATCTAGCAATAACACTTTAAGCTGAGCATTTTGTTTCAACAAAGATAACGCTAATAATGAGCCAGATAGACCAGCCCCTACAATAACAATGTCATAACTCACGTTATCACATCGGTCATCCGAGAGTGTGTCAATCTGGGTAATGTTGTTTTTAACCATGCATCAATGCTTCAATATCTTGGATGCTTTTTGGTACTGCTGAAGTCAAAATTTCGCATCCAGTGTCAGTAACAATCACATCATCTTCAATACGAACACCGATACCTTTCCAATGGTCTTCAACATTTGCATCATTACTAATATAAAGCCCAGGTTCAATGGTGATCGCCATGCCTTTTTCTAATAAGCGCGGTGTTTCGATACTGCCAGAGTCCCCGACATCGTGTACATCTAAACCAATAAAGTGCCCTAAACCATGCATATAAAAATCTTTATGTTTATCTTCCTGAATCAGGGTTTCCAGCTCACCTTGTAAAATGCCCAATGCCAGTAAACCTTCACACATTTTACGCACAACTAACTTATTGATCGCTAAAACACTAATATTCGGCTTTACTTGCTCAAGTGCAAATAGCTGACAATCTAAGACTAGTTGGTAAATCGCCGCTTGCTCTTCAGTAAAGCGACCATTAACAGGAAAAGTACGTGTAATATCGCCAGCATAACCTTGATATTCAGCACCCGCATCAATCAGCACTAAATCACCATCCTTTAGTTGCTTATCATTTTCGGTGTAATGCAAAATACAGGCATTATTACCACCAGCAACAATACTGTTATAGGCAACATCACGTGTCCCCTGCCTTGCGAATTCATATTCAACTTCTAGCTGTAATTGGAATTCCCACATACCCGGTTTACACTGTTGCATAGCACGTACGTGGCCTAGCGCAGAGATTTCTCCTGCTTTACGCATTAAATCCTTTTCAGCATCACTTTTGAATAAGCGCATTTCATGTAACTGCGGTTGCCAATTTAAAAACTGATTGGTTGCAATTAAACCACTGCGCGTTTTATTGCGTAATTTATTGAGAATGGTTTGTAAGCGTGTATCTAAACTTAAACCACTTAATACTGGATAATATACTGTCTCGATGCCGGCCAGTAAATCTGCTAGAACGACTTCTAACTCATCAATAGCAAAGGCTTGATCCATCGATAATTCAGTAACGGCTGCTGCTTGACCTAATCGATAACCATGCCAGATTTCAGCCGTTTTATCTTTTCTACGGTTAAATAACACACTGCTAATTAGCCCTTTTCTTTTGATCAATAACAGGCATGCTTCCGGTTCATTAAATCCAGTCAGGTAATAAAAATCACTATTTTGACGAAAACGAAATTCGGTATCGTTACTTCGAATCAATTCTTCATTAGCAGGAAAAATAGCCATGCTATTGTCTAGCATACTATTAGAGAATAAATGTCGGCGAGTGTTAAATTCAGTCATGTGTTCTCAACTTAGTGAAGGGTATTAGAAATAGGAGTTGCCATGTTACGGGAAAAAGTATTAAAACATAACATAGCGCTAACGCGAAGGTACTCAACAATTTCGGCAAAAGCAATTTCAGATTCTTCATCTTCTTGTTCAAAATCTAAAGATAATTGTGAGATATCACGAATATCTCGAATTACTTCTTGTACATCTTCCGATGCTTGATTTAATGCTTGTTGCACCATTCCAAAACCGACTAAAAAACCCTGAGCCCATTGCGCCATCGCTTCAGCTCTTTCATCTAGAGGTTTTTCATCATCAGGCAATAATAAGTTAAAGCCTAAACCGTCGTCTGCACATTGTTTCACCACCTCCGAATAAATATCAGCAACAAGCTTTTTTATTGGCTGTGGTAACGCCATTCCCTCATTAACAACATCATTAAATAATGGTTGCCAACTTTTATCATCAAGTGCAATACCACCACAAACAAAGCCAGATAAGACCCCGTGCGTTTCGGCAGCATTGGTGAATAACTCAGCACCTTCAAGGGCTTGCGAAATTTTGTCAAAACTTGGTAGTACAGCTGAATTCATAAGGACACTCTTAATCAATAAAAGATAATAGCTATATTCTATCATCCACTGGATCTCGTCGCCACTAAGTACTTGAAACTTGATAGCTAGGTCGATATAGTTCGCCCATTATATGATATTTTTTTAGGGAGGTTCACTGTTCCCTTAATTTGCAACACTAACGGGGGCTTTTATGGCACATCTTGATATTACTATTTTAGGCCAACAATACAAAATCAGCTGTCCAGAAGGTGAGCAAGAAAGTTTATTAGGCTCTGTTGAACAAGTTAATGAACATTTAAAAGAGATGAGAACCTCTTCACGAACATTAAGAAGCGATCAATTGGTTGTAATGGCAGCATTAAATTACCGCCATCAACTGAATACATTAAAAGAAGAAAATCAAGCACAGACTGAACAATTAAATAAACGTATTCAACAACTACAAGATGCTATTAATGGTGCATTAGATAACACCACTCTATTAAAAGACTAACATTACAGTTTTAAAAAAACATTTTATTTTCTGCTTTATTTAGCGAACAACTTTATATTTTTTCATCCCTTTAATATTGCTAATTGAAACCACTAACACTGCCTTTGATTAATTTTATCTATACGATTAAAAATTCAGCATTCAATGCAAAAGTTCTTATTTTTTGCCAAAAACCCTTTTAAAAACGATTAAATGTATGTACAGTTTATTTAACCCTCGGGTACCCGTTAATCTTGACTAAGTCCCTGAGCCGATAAGCATTACCCTGGTGAATTTGTTTGGATACTATTGTGTAAGCTCGACTTGTATCGAGAAACCTGCGGTAGACACGAGTACACCAACCTTGACCTTCGGGTTCAAGGTCACAGTCAAAAGCGGTATCCTTGGGTTAACTTCAATTCTTTATTATCATTTATGTTTGATCCCGGTATATCTTTCTCCTGTCATTAATCAGTTTAGTTTCAAACACTCCTTTGCTTCTCTTATTTTGTTTACTGCTAATTTTGAGTTAATCTTAATATATACTTTTAAAACTCTCGTTATCACTAAGCAGAAATAAAATAATGACTAATACTATTTCTACACAACGTAATACCATTCGACAACAAGTACGAAGCGCACGTAAAGCGTTGTCCCGCAATGAGCAACAACAAGCGTCTTGTCGATTGTTACAAACCTTAAAACAACACCCTAAAGTGCAACAAGCACAACATGTATCAGTGACTTTAGCCTATGACGGTGAAATAGATCTCAGTCCTTTTATTGATTGGTGCTGGCAACAACAAAAACAAGTGTATCTACCTGTTGTGCATCCAACTAAAACGGGGCAATTATTATTTCTCGCGTATCAAAAAAATACTGAAATGATCATCAACCGTTATGGGATCGCCGAACCTAAATTAACACATGCAACAAAAAACATTAAACAGACCTGTCCTGCAGATGCCTTAGATTTGGTGTTAACCCCGTTAGTCGCCTTTGATCAACAAGGTAACAGAATAGGTATGGGAGGAGGTTATTACGACAGGTTATTAGCGCCTTGGTTTACTCAAAGAACCGGCCCCTACCCTATTGGCTTAGCGCATGATTGCCAATATATAAATGCCCTACCGATTCAAGAGTGGGATGTCCCTTTGCCAGAGGTGATCACACCGAGTCAACACTTCTACTTTGAATAATCCAAAGAACTTCACAACGTTCAAGTTTCATCTCCCAATGACCAGCAACTTTTCTAGGCAAGGCAAAGTTTATATAGCCTGAGTTTATGAAGTGTTGTTAGGGAATGTCATATTCCACATAACAGGGCAACAATACAGTATTTAAAGTTCACGGATGTTCTTAACCATAAGACGCCATGCACTTTGTTGAAAAATGCGCTAATGCCAACTCCATTAATTATGTGATCAAATATTGCACAGAAACAATGAGTTAATTTAAGGCAGAAATTGTGACAAACGGTTCTTCCCTTTAAAAAATTTCTAACGCAGAAGTGATGCATTTTAACCAGCAAGGTTGATCAGCTATTTCGTGGAATCGGAATTATATCACTAGGCCATATTATGCCAGCCCCTATCAAAAACTCCTTGTGATGAATAAAATTTAAACAACAAAGATCAACACCTCTTAAGTATTTAACGATTTTTCATAAATTTAGCTTAAATTAAAAGCACGGTTAAGGGTATAATCGCGCCACTTTAACGACATTGCTCACTCAATAGGATACAAGTCATGACTCAAGACGAGAAGAAAAAAGCTGCCGCTTATGCTGCCTTAGAATACGTAGAAAAAGATACCATTATTGGTGTTGGTACAGGTTCAACGGTTAATCATTTTATCGATGCATTAGCGACCATAAAAAATGACATCGTAGGTGCGGTCTCAAGCTCAGATGCATCAACGGCTAAGTTAAAAGGTTACGGCATTGAAGTTTTTGATTTGAATGAAGTGTCTGAGTTAAGTGTCTATGTTGACGGTGCCGATGAAATTAATGCCTACAATCACATGATCAAAGGTGGCGGTGCAGCATTAACTCGTGAAAAAATTGTCTCAGCTGTTGCTAAAAAGTTTATTTGTATTGTTGATGATACTAAAAATGTTGATATTTTAGGTGCTTTCCCACTACCAGTTGAAGTGATTCCGATGGCTCGTAGCTATGTAGCCCGTGAGTTAGTTAAATTAGGCGGAGATCCTGTATACCGTGAAGGCGTGGTCACTGATAACGGTAACGTTATTCTAGATGTACATAATCTTAAAATTGCTGAACCATTAAAATTAGAAAATCAAATTAACTCAATCGTTGGTGTAGTGACAAATGGTTTATTTGCAAACCGCGCAGCTAATGTTGTTTTAGTGGGCGCAGAAGATGGTGTTAAAACTCTAAAATAGTTAAATATATTGCTCTCTTTTGCTGAAAAATCAAAACAGAGAGCAGTAATGATCTAAATAGTAATAAGTTGTTTCAATTTTTCATATACGAAATAACAGTCTCAGATTCACAATTACAACTATTTTTGCTATTTTACGAACACTAAAATTATTCTTTATATTGCTGTTCCACATACCTCCATAAGGCCCAAGGAAATACAATGACCAAGTTTTCACTCAACAAAGATAAAATTAAAATTCTTCTTCTAGAAGGTTTACACCAAAGTTCAGTTGATACTTTTACTCAAGCTGGTTACAACAACATCGAAAGTATTAAAACGTCATTAAGTGAAGAAGACTTAATCGAGAAAATTAAAGATGCACATTTTATCGGGATTCGTTCTCGCTCTAACCTATCTGCAAAAGTATTAGACGCAGCAGAAAAATTAGTCGCGATTGGTTGTTTTTGTATTGGTACAAACCAAGTTGATTTAGACGCAGCACAAGCAAAAGGAATCGCAGTTTTTAATGCACCTTTCTCAAACACTCGCAGTGTAGCTGAGTTAGTACTTGGACAAGCTTTATTATTATTACGTGGCGTTCCTGAGCGTAATGCTAAAGCGCACCGCGGTGAATGGGATAAATCAGCAACGGCTTCATACGAAGCGCGTGGCAAAAACTTAGGTATCATTGGTTACGGCCATATCGGTACACAGTTTGGTATTCTTGCAGAAGGCCTAGGCTTTAACGTTTCTTTCTATGATATTGAAAGTAAACTAACATTAGGAAATGCAACTCAAGTTGCTACTTTAAAAGAGCTATTAGAAAAATCTGATGTTATTAGCTTGCATGTACCTGAAGTTGATTCAACTAAAAACATGATGGGTGCAAATGAATTTGCTCAAATGAAAGATGGCGCCATCTTTATGAATGCAGCACGAGGCACTGTGGTTGATATTCCTGCTTTATGTGATGCATTACGTAGCAAAAAATTATCAGGCGCGGCAGTGGATGTATTCCCTACTGAGCCAAAATCAAACAATGAAGAATTTGAATCTCCATTACGTGAATTTGACAACGTTATTTTGACTCCACATGTTGGTGGCAGCACACAAGAAGCACAGGAAAATATTGGCTACGAAGTAGCAGGCAAATTAGTGAAGTACTCTGATAACGGTTCTACACTGTCATCTAAAAACTTCCCTGAAGTATCTTTACCGCTTCATAAAGATGCAAGTCGTCTGTTACACATTCACCGTAACCAACCAGGTATTCTTACTAAAATAAACTTGGCATTTGCTGATAACAATATCAACATTGCAGCACAATACTTACAAACAAATGAAAATATTGGTTATGTAGTTATTGATGTAAACAGTGAAGATGCAGATACAGCCTTAGACAAGTTAAAAGAGATTGAAGGTACTATTCGAGCGCGTTTATTAAAATAATAACGCTATCAAACACTAAAATAGGACTCATTGAGTCCTATTTTTTTGTCTTATTTTTCATATAATGAATTCTGCTAAATACCAATATCATTCTTGTTGGTTAAAATACATCACTTCTGCGTTAGCAATAATGATATTGGTATAAATCATGTTTACAAGACGCCCTACTTCTAATGTTAAGCTTATTACTACACTCTTATTAGTTAAAGCTATCTACCGATTTGCGCTAAGTGCTCCATCTAAATATATACCCGTTACCATTCAAGATGCAAAGTTCAGCAAGTTGTGAGGTGAGTAGCTTCTAGGCAGGAAGTTGAAGATCTAACTAGTTCAATCAATACTTTCTAACAACGAAGATGCTTGCCTCACAACTTGCCCTGTGGGTCGTTAGCTCGAAAAGCAATTCAGCGTTGCAACATTCGATAAGGACTAGCCATTGTCATCATCTTACGCCTTGCCTTGCTGTCCAAGCTAATGACTGAATAAAGCATCTCGATTGATAACGGGTATAACGAGCTTTAGTGAGTTAATTTAGTGGGAGCTGTCCATTAGCCTTTCGTTTTACCCACCTAAATGTTTAATCAAGACCGCTAATATCTACCACTTTATTGATATACAACAATAAAGTGATAGTCAAGCCACGCAAACATTAATTCCCTATCTATAGTTAATTAACTTTAACCAAAAGATCCTAGGAAATGCCAATGGCCATTAAATTTACTATCAAAGCAAAACTGATCACCACCTTATGTGTACCACTACTCATTATGGCCTCATTTTTTATCTATTCACTAATAAAAACTGAAAATGTTGTACTTGAAAAAGAAAAAGAAAATATTCAAGCACAACTAGCTGAAATGCTCGATCAAAACCTCAGAGGCCAAGTTGATACCATCGCCTTCGCCATTTCAGATTATTATGAATCTTCTAAAATTGAAAATATAAAGAAAAACTTGGCCACTGAAATGTCTGATTTCAAGACTACTGTGACAAAGATATATGAAAATAGCACTTCATATAGAGAAGCAGAAATGAGTGTTTATGCTTTTCTACAGCAGCATCGTTGGAATAACGGGCGCTATTTTTTTGCCTATGACGCAACCTCATTTATCAATAAAGCTTATGGTAGCGATGTTACACAGATTGAAGACAATGGTTACGACAAAGTCGATGCTAACGGTAAATTTTTTGTAAGAGATGTTGTTGCTGCGGCGCAAAAGGAAGATATAGGGTTTAGTGAATACTCATTTTTAAACCCAACCACCGAAACTGTAGAAGACAAAATTACAGCTTCATTTTATTTCAAGCCATTAAATTTAGTGATAGCCAGTGGTGAATACGTTAGCACACTGAGAAAAGATAATATTGAGGCAGCTATAAATGCAGTTACCGTGGCTAAATATGGGCTTAATGGCTATTTTTGGATCCAAGATGAGGAGGGAACCTTTATCGCTCATCCAAAAACAGAACTCATTGGCACTAAAATCGACAATACGAAATTGATAGCCAAACACATTCAAGGAAAACAAGAGTCAACGGTTGACATCGTTTATGAAAACCCGGTCACCAAAAAAAGTGAAAATAAAATAGCTTATAGCCGAAAAATATTCCCAGAGTGGGGCTGGATACTTTCTACCGGCGCTTATGAAAACGATATTATTGCTGTTCAAGACAATTTAACAGACGCCACTCAGCTTATTTTTGATGACCAAGTAGCCTCAATGATCACTTCTTCAGCAGTATTAATCATAGTATCGCTCATACTCATTATTTGGATCATTACAGCGATAGTTAAAAACCTATACACTTTGAAACAACGTATTGATACTTTATCTACAGGTGAAGCAGATTTAACATCACGCCTCACTATTACTAACGATGATGAGCTAGGTGATATTAGTCATTCAGTGAACAACTTTATTATGTACTTACAATCTATGATGCTTGATATTTCGCAGGCATCAGCGCATATAACCACCAGCACGGAGCAACTTAATCAGCAATCGATGCAGGCAAATAGTGCTTTAATTGCACATGCGAGCGAAACAGAGCAAGTTGTAAGTGCAATAACAGAAATGAGCAGTACATCTGAAACGGTAGCTCAAAATGCTGCTGATACTGCATTTAATACCCAACAAGCAAATGATGAAGCCATTTTATCAAAAACCATTGTGAGTGAGGCATCGAACAGTGTTTTAGCCTTAGTAGATGAAGTCGATTCGGCATCCGCAAGTATTAATACCATGAGTAATAATACGCAAGAAATTATTAAAGCACTGAGTGTTATTGGTGATATAGCAGACCAAACTAATTTATTAGCATTAAATGCGGCAATAGAAGCAGCGCGAGCAGGCGAACAAGGTAGAGGCTTTTCTGTGGTAGCAGATGAAGTGCGTTCACTTGCTGCGCGTACACAAACCAGTACGGCAGAAATTAATCAAATATTAAACACCTTAAGCAGTGATGCGACCAACGCAGTATCTACAATGGATGCCACAAGAACAAGCTGTCAACTTGCTGCTGAAAACACCGCACGAGTTACCGATAGCTTGGATAATATGACTAACTTTATTATTCAAATTAACGATCTAAGTACGCAGATTGCAACAGCATCTGAAGAGCAAAGTAGTGTCACCGAAGAGGTGAGTCGAAATATGACCAACATAAATGAAATGGTACAAGAGCTAACTAAAAATGGTCAAGCAACAGTGGATAGTACACAAACGCTGGCATCTGCTAATACACAATTAGATGCATTGGTGAAAAAGTTTAAATTACAATAAAAGTAATAATCATCTTAATCTCAAGGTTTGATTAAGATGATTTAAATTCTGCTGTTAATTCAATACTTATGACTTTTACTATGCAATAACAAAAAGAAGAATAAAAATAGAAAGTATTTTGATCCGCAACGGGATTGTATAACTTATCACTGAGTTTTTACTTTTTATTAGAGTGAGAGAGTTGTAATAACAAGACATTACAACTCTCTTTTTATGATAGCTATTTAGCTTCAGTATTTTACTTACCCGTACAATATTGAGTTCACTAATTACTGAACTAATATCATTTAAATAGATTTAAATTACCGTCAGCTCTTTAGCAATATTGCCACGTGTTGCATTTGAATACGGGCAAACCAAATCAGCTTTTTCAACTAAAGCCTGTGCCTGCGCTTTATCCATATCACCCAGTGATACAGCAAGTTTAACAGCTATCCCAAAACCACCTTCAATTGGGCCGATAGCAACTTCAGAGTTAATGTAGATATCACTTGAAAGTTTTACTTTTTCAGACGCTGCAACATGTTTCAATGCACCGATAAAACAGGCTGCATAACCTGCAGCAAATAATTGTTCAGGATTAGTCCCCTGCCCATCATCACCGCCTAAGGCTTTAGGTGTAGACAATTTAATATCTAAACGAGCATCATCAGATTTAGCGATACCTTCACGGCCACCAGTTGCTGTTGCTTTAGCTGTGTAAGCGATTTCTTGTAATACATTCATAGTAAACTCCAAAGTTAGATCAAAAAAAATATTTTATTTTGCATGCAAAATAATAGTAACGAAGGTAAATAACAATTGCAAATACTTTGCGTGCAAATTAAAATCATAAAAAAGCAAGGAGTGACAATGTCATTTGAACAATTAAAGCTAAAAAATCAGTTATGCCACCGTTTATACATGGCTTCAAACAGTATTGCTCGATCCTATAGAGCCCCATTAGCTGAAATAAACTTAACCTACCCTCAGTATGTAGTGATGATGGCCTTATGGGAAAAGGATAAGATAACTATTGCAGAACTCATTGATAAAACAGCAATTGATGGCAGTGCTTTGACGCAAATTTTAAAGAAAATGACAGATAAAAAACTACTTGCAGTGATTAAGGGTGAACAAGACAAACGTAAGCGTCACATCCAACTTACTCATGATGGACAAGCATTAAAACTAAAAGCAGCACATATTCCAACCGAAATTCGCTGTAAGTTTGATAGTATCGATGCAACTCACTCATTACAACTAATGCAAGCTTTAGACTTAGTCATTAACGATTTAAAATCAGATAATAAAAAATGAAGCATAGGGAGTATTAAAAGTACTAAGTAGATAGTTAAGTAAATGGTTAAGTAGATGAAGTAACTAAATAGCTAATTAAGAGCCTAAAACCCTAAATAACTAGGTGACTGAGCAGATAAGTGTGCGGTTACGTAGTTAACCGGCAATATGTAATACTAGATAATAATAAAAGTGCCACTAAAAGCTTTAAAATAAGCGCTTTGAACTAACGATTTAACAACCACCTTGACTCACTGATTACATAACTAAGTATTTAATACTACATAACAGAATACTTAAAGTTACATGGATTTATTTTTAGTAAGCACATACTGTTCAAATTCATCTGCAGGTAGCGGTTTACTAAAATAAAAACCTTGTATCACATCACATCCAATTCCCTTAAGAAATTCTAACTGCTCACTATTTTCGATGCCTTCTGCAACAACAGATAATTCGAGACTATGTGCCATGGCAACAATCGCTCTAACAATGGCACAGTCATCTCGCTTCTCAGGGACATCGATGATAAATGCCCGATCCACTTTTAGCTCATTTAAAGGGAAGCGTTTTAAGTAACTTAATGAAGAGTAACCAGTACCAAAATCATCAATGGATAACAACGGCCCTTGTTTTCTAATTTCTTTCATTACCTCAATAGCACGTTCTTCATCGCCCATTAACATACCTTCGGTAATTTCTATAATAAGATACTGCATATCCATACCTGAAGAAATTGCAGCTTCCATGGTCTTTTCAATATGCTTTGCATTAAACTGTTGAGGCGATACATTGACTGATATTGTAAAGTGCCCTAGACCTTGATCTTGCCACTCTTTATTTTGTCGACAGGCTTCATGAATAACCCATTCACCGATCGCAGGGATTAGTCCAGATTTCTCTGCAATTTCAATAAAGTAAAAAGGAGATAACAAACCTTTTACTGGATGTTGCCAGCGCACCAATGCTTCCATTCCTGTAACGAGAGCGGTTTGTGTATTTATTTTTGGTTGATAATGAACAACAAACTCTTCTTTTTCAATCGCTCGCCTAAGCTCAGACTCTATCAGCAAACGTTCCTTAGCTTTGTTATTAATATCTTTTGAATAAAATTGGTAATTATCTCGTCCTTTATGCTTAGCGTACTCAGTGGCCGCACTCGTATTCTTCATCAAAGTATCTGCCGTTTCTGCATCATTGGGATAAACAGCAATACCAATACTAGCCGTCACAAAGATATCATGGCCATTGATAAAAAAGACGTCTTTCATGACCTCCAATAAGCGCTTCGCAATATAAGCTGCATCTTCAGCGACTGAGCCACCTGGTAACAATAAGGTAAACTCATCGCCACTAATTCGCGCCATATTCTGCCATAAGTCATCCCGCCCAGTATGACTAATAACGTCACTAAACCGAACTGCACCCGATAACCTATCTGCAACCTGCTGCAGTAATAAATCACCTGATTTTGGCCCTAAAGTATCATTAATTTCTTTAAAACGATCCACACTTAAATTCATCACGGCTACTGAATGCTTGTAGCGAATAGCATTCATTAAAGCCCAATCTAAACGGTCCATAAATCGTGCGCGATTAGGTAAACCCGTTAACGTATCATAAAATGCGAGCTGATCTTGATATGCCTTTACAGTCAGAGTGTTACGCAAACGTAACCCTAACTCACTAGCATCGACTGGTTTTGCTAAAAAATCCGTAGCTCCCAACTCAAGCGCTTTTAACTTTGTTGCCGCATCAGATGCAGAGGTCAGGACAATAACGGGGATACGTTTCAATAAATCATGGGCACGCACTTCTTTTAAAATATCAAACCCATTCACAATCGGCATTTTAAGGTCAAGCAATAAAATATCAGGTTGATCGAGTTTCAACCGTTCCATTGCTAATGTTGAATCTTCAATATTAATAAAATTCTGATAGCCTTCATCTTCAAGAAAACTTTGTAGGATTTCCATCAAAATAGGCTCATCATCAACCATCATAATCACAGCATTTTTTAGCTGTGTATGAAGGTTATCAACGCAAGCGCTTGGCTTACCGAGTTTATCTGTACTCAGATTGTTCAATTTTTTCCCCTAAGCTTATTTTGCCCATGCCTAACAACTACTTAAAAATTTCACGAGTATTATTTTTATCGGGTGTATCGGACAAGTCTATGTTATTTGCCATCTGCCTTATCGCTTCAAGTAAATGCTTTGCATTATCGGTATTATTTTCATTTGCCGATGCTTCAAGTTTTATTGCAGGTTCGGTAAAATCATGAAAGCCTATCGTACCCGCGGAGCCCTTAAGCCAGTGTGCTAAATCAGCTAGTGTTGCAAAATCTTCCTGACTTAATGAATCATTCATCAATATAATCTTTTCATCTAGTCTCAATACAAACTTTTCAGCAATCGGCTTTAATTTAGGTGTACTCGCTAGTAGCGTTGACCGGATTACTGCTCCAGAAAATATTGTATCCTGTTCGATAGCTAGTTGCTCAGTTTCTTGCTTAATCTTTTCTTCCGTAAGTGTTTCTAGCTTAACTGTTTCTTGCTTAATCTTTTCTTCCGTAAGTGTTTCTAGCTTAACTGTTTCTTGCTTAATAGTTTGGTGATCATTACTGATTTCTATACGTGAAATTAAATCTTTAATTTCTTCGACTTTTTTATCTATAGCGGCTCGATCTTTTGCTATTGCATAGGTCTCTAGCGATTCTGCTGGCTCAGTAAAATCATGAAAACCGACAGAACCTGCTGAGCCTTTTAACCAATGAGCTAAGTCAGCTAATTGTTCATAATTAGCAATTGAAGCAGCTTGCTCTATGAGGATAAACTGTTCATGTAAACGAAGAATGAAACGTTCTATCAAGCTTTGATATTTCTTAGCACCACTAGGTAAAGATGAATAAATAGCAGGTTTAGGAGCTTTGCTGATTTGCTTTTTATCGTTCACCGCTTCTTCTACCATCAGTGATGTTTTACTTACTTCTATTGCTTCGTGCGTAGTGGTTGCAATTTTTCCACCCAACTCATTTGCTAAGCATTTAAGTAATTTATCAATATCGATTGGTTTAGTCATATAACCTGAATAGCCGGCAGCTAAACACTGACTTTCAACTCCCTTCATCGCATGAGCGGTCAAGGCGATAACAGGAATGGTAATACCATTTTCACGCATCAAACGAACTGCAGTGTAACCATCCATTAAAGGCATCTGAACATCCATTAAAATAAGATCATAAGACCTAGCTAATGCCATATCTAGACCTTGCTTACCATTCACTCCAGTCTCAATACTCAAGCCGGCATCACTCAATACCACTTCTAGTAAATCTCTATTTTCATCACCATCATCAATTACTAAGATATTAGCTTCAGGGAAAACCCAGGTAATTTGCTGTTCAGAAACATTGGATGTTACTTCTTGCATTACTTCAGTTGCAGAAAGTAGCTTTGCTTGAGGTGCTGCTTCAACTTCAATATCAACGATAAAACAACTACCTTTACCCGTTTCACTGGTCACCATAATGTCACCACCCAAAGCTTCAGCAAAACGTTTACTAATAGTGAGACCCAAACCGGTACCGCCAAAACGTCGAGTTATCGAACTATCTGCTTGCACAAAAGGTTTAAAAATCGTTTCAGCTTGGTCTTGTGTCATCCCAATGCCGGTATCTGACACCTCAATAACCAACCTCGATTTATTCTTTTCTGACTGATATCGCGTTGTCAGTTTAACACTACCTATTTCAGTAAATTTTATCGAGTTACCCACTAAGTTCGTTAATATTTGTCTAATTTTACCCGCATCTGTTAACACAAGATCCGGCATACTATCAATAGCGATAAATTCAAGACTGATACCTTTTTCTTTCGCTTTTACCCCCATCACTTTCACTACTTCCTGAACGATTTGATGCGCGGCACAAGGTAAGGTTTCAATTTCAATTTTTCCCGCTTCAACCTTTGATAAATCTAAAATATCATTAATCAAACCCAGTAGGTGTTTACCGCTAGAAGCAATCGTCCCTAAGTAACGTTTACTTTCCACAGGGTCATTACCATGACCACGCATAAGTACTTCAGTAAAACCTAGAATAGCATTCATTGGTGTACGTATTTCGTGACTCATATTGGATAAAAAATCACTTTTTGCACGGTTTGCCGTTTCTGCTTCTTCCTTAGAGCGACGTAACTCAATCTCTTTTTCTTCTAACGCAGTAATATCATCAAAGCTCACCATCATACCGGCTACTTTGCCATTTTGGCCCAATACAGGCGAACAGTTAACCATGAAGGTATATCGCGTATTCTCATCTATTTCCAAATACAACATATGGCTCATTTGTAACGAACTAGATGCTAAGGCGATTTCCCATGGATACTTTTGTTGAACATTTAAAAGAGTATTTTTCTCCCTGTT
Source organism: Psychromonas sp. SR45-3 (assembly GCF_014163575.1). Taxonomy (NCBI): domain Bacteria; kingdom Pseudomonadati; phylum Pseudomonadota; class Gammaproteobacteria; order Alteromonadales; family Psychromonadaceae; genus Psychromonas; species Psychromonas sp. SR45-3. The sequence continues at coordinate 47,713 of NZ_JACJDP010000009.1, read as the reverse complement.
AAGATCTGTCACTTGATTCCAGGAAAACTTTCCGATACTTCGCCCCATTAATGCTTCCGGTGTTTCGCCGACTAAAACAGAAAAGGCTTCATTTGCTAAAACAATATTTTGTTTAGTATCGAGTACTAATAATCCCTCGGCCATGGTATCTAATGCAGAACGCACTCGGCCAGGAATTGCTTGTGAAGGGTCCAGCTGTTTAAGCACTTTTCCTAAGTAGAATTTGAAAAAAATAAAACTAAAAAAGGAAACAAACATAATAAACTGAGCTAAAGGCTCAAAGAAAAAAGCGAACAGGCCCGGATGCTTTAAAGGCTTAAATCTAAGCTCAATATGCCCCCATTGTGTATTACCTTCCCATATTGGCACCACTAGCTGTGATTCAGTAGATGTCCCTTCTTCCATCGGCAACCATTGAGACTCATGCTCTCCAATAATAGCAACAGCCTTGCCTTCCAGAGGTTTAACGGCAGCAGACAAGATTTCATCATTTCGAGAGACTAAAATATTTAAGTTAGCTTCCATTCGACGAATATCACGTCGAGTAATAAAAACCGAGCTATTAACAGCGACTATTTCAGCAATTGCAGCTCTGCCCGCTAATATCGCTCCATACCTGTCCGGGAATAATCCTAGAAAAGAAGCGCCGATGCTAACGCAGACCACTATACTGACGAGCCCTAATGCGATTCGAGTCTTTGCACTTTGTCCTTTAAATATTCTACCTATCAAATTGCATTCCTTTAATTTATAACATCACGACAATAAGCTCGTTGTTTTATTCATTTTTATGACCGGCTCTATTCTTGCTCGGCTTCCGTACCATCAGCAACAATCGACTCTAAAGATTCACTATCTTCACCTAAAACACCTCTAGCTTGATTTAGCACCGGAAGCGGATCAACAAAGCGCCACACAGGTAAGGTTCCCATAACACTACCTAATAGCACCCCACTTCGTGCTAACCAAGCGACATATCCAGCAGAAACTCCCGCAGAAACAGCTAAAGTACTCCCAACGGTCGTTTTATTAAAAACAATATCGTGGTCAAGCTCTTGTCGCATCTCATTCAATCCGCTAATAAAATTATTTGTCTGTATTAACAAGAGAGGATCATCTTTCATTAAAAAACTATCAATATCACTTTGAAGCTGAGATTGTTGCTCCTCGATCGTATTTTTTTGCAATGTTTTCAATACAGTGGCGGTATTAATATTATTGGAGGTTTGATTTTTCTCCTCAAGAGAAGTATTAGCAGGGTTGATTACTTGCTGTTGTTCCTGAAATACATTTTGTTCAAGGTTTCTAATCTGTTCGGGCTCCCCACCTTCCAAGTCTTCTTCAGTGCTTTCTTCTATTTCCTCTTGTATTGCTTCTTCAACTCCTTCTTCTAGCGTTACTTCAAGCTCTGAAGCGTCTGGTTCTGACTCAATACTCTCGAGTGGAATAAAAATCGGGGCATCAACGACACTAACTCTTTCTTCAGTAATCTCTGTATTATCTACAATATCTACTTTTATGGTAGGTACTTTTTGAGGCTGGCTATTAACGCTCTCAAGCGTTCCTTGACTATCAATATAGCTCACATTGACTGAAATATTAGTACCGATGTCACCCGCTTGTAGCACATAAGTTGAAGTCGTGGCGGCAGGTATTTCATTACCATTTTGCAGCCACTGAAAAGCAAACTCACCAAGGCCATCTTCATCAGAAATTAATGAAGTATCTGCGACCAATACTTCACCATCACTTAAAGTACCAGTTACTACAACTTTACCGAGTGCAAGGTCATTAACATTAGTGACCAACAAATTAAAACTATCGACAGCATTTGAGCCACCATTGCCATCACCAGCTATAACTTCAACCGTTATTGAACCGACATCAGCATTTAAAGGTGTTCCGGTAAAGGTACGCGTTGCCGTATCAAAACTTAACCAAGAGGGTAATGCTAAGCCATTAGTCAACTGTGCGCTATAGGTTAAGCTATCACCACTATCGACATCGCCAAATGTATTCGCTGCTAAGGTGAAATTGAACGCGCTATCTTCGATAGCTGATTGATCTGCTATTGCATTGTTTAAAGTGGGATCGTCATTGGTATTCGTGATCACCAGCTCAAAACTGGCAGTTGCAGGGATGCCACCTTGACCATCATCAGCAGTGACTTCAATGTTGATTGTTCCCACATCACTATTCAAAGGTGTGCCAGTAAATGTGCGAGTATTCGCATCAAAACTTAACCAAGTTGGTAATGCTGAACCAGTAGTCAACTCTGCACTGTAGGTTAAGCTATCACCACTATCGACATCGCCAAATGTAGTCGCTGCTAAGGTGAAATTGAAAACTACGTCTTCCGTCGCAGATTGGTCTGCAATCACATTGTTTAAAGTCGGATCATTATTAATATTCGATATCACCAGCTCAAAACTAGCAGTTGCAGGGATGCCACCTTGGCCATCATCAGCAGTAACTTCGATGTTGATCGTTCCTATATCCCCATTCAAAGGCGTTCCACTAAATGTGCGAGTATTTGCATCAAAACTTAACCACGAAGGTAGTATATCGCCACTTAGTAATTGTACGCTGTAGTTTAAGCTATCACCGCTATCCACATCGCCAAATGTAGTCGCTGCGAAGGTGAAATTGAACCCATTACCTTCGGTTGCTGATTGATTTACTATTGCATTGTTTAAAGTGGGATCATCATTGGTATTCGTGATCACCAGCTCAAAGCGGTCTGTTGCAGGAATGCCGCCTTGGCCATCATCAGCAGTGACTTCAATGTTGATCGCCCCCACATCACCATTCAACGGAGTGCCGCTAAATGTGCGAGTATTCGCATCAAAACTTAACCACGAAGGTAATGCATCGCCACCTACTAATTGTGCACTGTAGGTTAAGCTATCACCGTTATCCACATCGCCAAATGTAGTCGCTGCTAAGGTGAAATTAAACGCGCTATCTTCGATAGTTGATTGATCTGCTATTGCATTGTTTAAAGTGGGATCGTCATTGGTATTCGTGATCACCAGCTCAAAACTGGCAGTTGCAGGGATGCCACCTTGTCCATCATCAGCAGTGACTTCGATATTGATCACCCCCACATCACCATTCAACGGTGTACCACTAAATGTGCGACTACTCGCATCAAAATTTAACCAAGTTGGTAACGGTATGCTTCCTACTAACTGTGCGCTATAAGTTAAACTTGCCCCATTATCAACATCATTAAAACTGTTTTCATTGAAGGTGAAATTAAACGTAGTATCCTCAATCGCCACTTGGTCTAGTAAAAGGTTATCTAATGTTGGGTCATCATTCACTGCGTTGACAACTAAGTTAATAATCCCATCACTCGGTCCAGCACCGAGTGCATCTTGTATATGTGTTGTCACATTAACATCGCGATCATTGTTTGTACTTGGGAGGAATTCAACATTGGCCAACGCGTCATTCACATCAGTTACTGAACCACTCACCGTCCATATACCCGATACACTGTTGTAAATGCTAGCTGAATTCCCAAACAGCCCTGTGCTCAATGAACCTGATGTGATATCCGATAAAACCAGTGTTGCGGTGATAGTCTCACCCATATCTACATCTGTTACCACGATATTATCGAAGGCAACACTGCTGTCTCCTTCATTATAACTTTTAACTTGGGTTTGATTAGTTGCAGTAGGCGCATCATTAATATTAATCACTTCTGCTGTTTCAGCACTGGTTATACTTTCGTTAGTGCCTCGTGCATCAGTAAAACTGATCATGACACTTACCTTACTACCAATATCTTCCTCTGAAAGGATAAAAGTATTACTCGTTTCACCACTAATATTGGTCCCATCTCTTAACCATTGATAATTGAATACACCGAGCCCATCTTGATCTGTGATGCTACTCGTATCAGCGGATAATAGATCCCCTTCGGCGGTGGTTCCACTAATAATGACACTGCCCACAGGAGCATCATTGATATTATTTGTAGTCAAAGTAAAACTGTCGCTGGCGGTCGTACCTCCTTGTCCATCATCAGCACTAACTCTGATATCGAGACTACCAACGTTGTCGTTGAGTGGTGTGCCGCTGAAAGTACGTGTCTCACTATTGAACGTCAACCAACTTGGTAATGCATCTCCCCCCACAAGCTGTGCTGAATAAACTAACGAAGAGCCCGCTTCCAAGTCATTAAATGTATTGGCAGCAAAGGTAAAACTAAACACAGTATCTTCAGCACTAAACTGATCGGGTATTCCATATTCCAGTGTTGGGTCATCATTAATTGCGGTGACCATTAGGGCAATAGAGCCATCAGTTGGGCCAGCTGATGATGCATCTTCAATATGTGTTGTAATAGAAGTATCAATATCGTAATGACTTGACGGGGTAAAAGCGGTAGCAGCTAATGCCGCATTAACGTCACCCACAGTCCCTGTTACCATCCACTCCCCCGTTATGGCATTGTATGAGCTCGTCGCAGCGCCAAATACTCCCGTCGTCAGTACACCTGCATTAGGATCTATTAAGGTTAGATTTGCAGTGATAATATCGCCAAGATCGACGTCACTCACCACAATATCGTTTAAAGCAACATTAATGTCACCTTCAGTATAGCTTTGTACTTGATTCATTTGCGTTGCAGTGGCTGCATCATTAACATTAACCACCGCAGCAGTGGCAGTACTGGTCACGCTTTCTGTTGTCCCTTCAGGCAGTCCATTATCCAAGTAACTCACGACAACGGTCATGATTTTATCAACATCATCATTTCCGAGCGTATAACTGACATCGTTAGCACCCGCAATATTGATGCTATTACGTTGCCATTGATAACTAAAAGTACCTAATCCATCTACATCAGCCAATGTTGAGGTATCTGCAATAAGGCTTTCACCTTGTCGCACGAGACCATTTATAACAATATTACCGGTCGGCATATAATTAGTACCAGTAACCGTGGCAGTCGCTTCACTGCTAACCACCTCTGCGCTACCATTTAAATCGCTATAACGCGCAACGACATTAATAGTTTGGTTATCATCATCAACAGTAATGGTATAGGTATTAGCCGTTGCTCCTACTATGTCAACACCATTACGCTGCCATTGATAGCTAATTGCCCCTAAACCATCATCATCAAGTAAGTCATTATTAACCGTTAACGTATTACCAACAGTCGTTGTACCAGTGATTGAAATAGATCCGATAGGCAGGTCATTAATATTAGCAACCGCAAGGGTTGACTCACTGGTGATGTTTTCTAATGTACCTTGCGCATCGGTATAGCTCACTCGATATGAAATAACGGTACCAACGTCGGCATCCCCCAACGTATAAGTACTAACAGTTGCACCACTGATAGCCACACTATCCCGTAACCATTGATAACTAAATGCCCCTAACCCATCATCATCAGCTAACGAATCGGTATTGATTGTGAGTACTTGGTCTTCTACCGCAGAGCCAGTGATGGTAAGGATACCGGTCGGTAAATCATTACTGCTGGCAATGACTAAATTAAAATTATCTGTGGCTGGAGTACCACCATGACCATCGTTAGCAATCACTTCGATAGAAAGTGTGCCAATATCATCATTACTCGGTGTCCCGCTAAACGTCCGTGTATTTGAATCAAAACTTAACCAAGTGGGTAAAGCCGCTCCGCCTACTAATTGAGTTGAATAACTGATACTGTCTCCGCTATCAACATCACTGAAAGTATTTACTACAAAAGTAAAGGTGAATGGCGAGTCTTCAATTGCAACCTGATCGTTAATATCATTATCAAGGCTTGGATCATCATTACTATTTGTCACTATGATATCAAAGCTTTCTGTTGCAGGCGTACCGCCATTGCCATCATCAGCAATCACCTCAACCGAAACCGTTCCTACATCATCATTCAGTGGTGTACCGCTAAATGTACGAGAACTCGCATTAAATGTTAACCAGCTTGGTAGTACACCTCCTCCCAACAATTGCGCACTATAAGTGAGGTTGTTATCGGTATCAATATCATTAAAAGTATTGGCAGCAAAAACAAAGTTGAACAAACTATCTTCGGTAACAGTTTGGTCAGTAATACTACTCACCAATGTAGGATCATCGTTCTGAGGGGTTACTGTTAGTATGATCAAACCATCACTAGGGCCAGTCATCGCAACATCTTCAATATGGCTGACAATACTGGTATCAACATCATTATCGGTTGTTGGTATAAAAACAACAGCGGCTAACGCTGCATTGACATTACTAACCGAGCCCGTAACAGACCACACACCGGTACTACTGATATAACTACTGGTTGCAGCACCAAATGTGCCGGTCGTTAAAACACCTGCCGTTACATTCGCTAAGGTTAAACTCGCGGTAACCGTATCATTACTATCAAGCTCGGTGATCACAATATCATCCAGCGCAACACTCGTATCGCCTTCCGTATAATTTTGTACTTGAGTAAGATTGGTGGCCGTGGGGACATCATTGTCAGCTGTGACATTAAGATTAATAATGCCATCGTTTGGCCCGGTGCTGGCCGAATCTTCGATATGAGTAATAATGTGGGTATTAAGCTCATAATTTGCTGTTGGTGTGAACGTCACGGCAGCTAAAGCGGCATTAACGTCACTAACCGAACCAGAAACGATCCAAATACCTGAAGCGTGATTATAGGAACTAGTCGATGAACCAAAAGTGCCTGTTGATAAACTACCTGCATTAATATCAACAAGGGTCAATTGTGCCGAAACAACTTCGTTTGAATTGCTATCGGTAACCACAATATCATCTAAGTCGACACTGATTGCATCTTCATCGTAAGAAACAGTGCTTGTCATGTTAGTTGCAGTAGGTGCGGAGTTTGTAATTAAGGTCAATCCATTAATATCTCCAGAAAAAGATAGATCACTGCCATCAAATAATAATGTTGCAGAGGCATTAGTTGCTGAAGTTGCATCCAAAATAAAAACATCATTTTCAGTAACTGTTAATTCGTTATCACCCACTTCCTCGTCGTCATCATCGCCAATCGTTATAAGGATATTACCCGCATTCAAAGTAGTACCAGCGATCACTGTTGTTTTTTCAATCAGTTCTAGCCCATAAATTTTTTCTTCTATTCCAACGTCATCTCCATCTATAAATATCTCTACTGTTCCTGCAGTACTACTCCCCGTTCCAGTAATGACAGCATGGAAAATTTGATTATCAAAAACATTAGCCCCAAAAACGAGTGAAGTATTTTTTTGTTGAGTGTATAAAATATCACCAGCGTTTAACGTGGTTGTTCCTACAACGGTTTGTTGCTCAACTAAGGTCACGCCGTATAATTTTTTAGCCGCTAAACCCTCGATTAAAATACTGAATTCCCCGGCACTATAATCATTGAGCCCATTTGGTCGAAAAACAATTAAATCATTTTTCTTAACATCTAATCTATTCGTACTTTCTAACGTTTCATTATCATCAACCGAAAATAGAATATCACCTTTCTTAAGGTCAAAAGTAACGTCTGTACCAATGGTTATATCAACGGATACATAGTGCAACGCATTGATGTCGACTTGATCGTCACCACCAACACTTGAAGGATTAAAAGCATCAAAATCAATGGCAGCCGAAAGCGTGCCATCGGTAGTATCAGCAGGCGCGCCCTCAGGATCAAGTGTCAAGTTAGGATCTGCAATGCCCACAACCTGCCCCGATGTCCAATCGCTTAAGCCAGTCGTGTCGGAATCAGAAACATCATCCTTAGTGGTAAACCATAAAGCATTACCTTTAGCGATAGCATTTAAGCTGATTATACCGTCCGTTTGAGCGGAGACTTCTGCATCTTCAATATGAGTAGTAATGATTATAGTTTGTTCACTATTGATGGCAGGTGCAAAGCTGACAGCGGCCAGAGCAGCATTCACATCGCTGACAGAGCCAGACGCAGTCCAAACACCCGTACTACTATTATAGCTACTGCTCGTGGTTCCAAAAGTACCGGTAGTCAAAGTACCTGCGGATGTATTAGCCAGCGTTAACGTAGCCGTTACATTATCACCGGCATCCTGGTCAAAAATAACGATATCATCTAACGCAACAAGCGCAGTGCCTTCAATATAATTGACAGTTTGTGTGAGATTAGTAGCTTCAGGTATATTATTTAAAGAATGAGAAAATAACGATAATCCATTTATTTCCCCATCATTGCTAATTTGCAGATTGATGTCTGACCCATCAAATAGAATTTGTGCATCAACATCAGTATTTGGAATACTATCCTGCTCAGACTCATTAACCGTCAATGCAACAATATCAACTTGCTGAACATCAACGCTTGTGCCACCAGAAGAACCGACAGTAACAGGGTCATTAACCGTCACCAATATAGTGCCAGCAGCAACACTTTGCCCACCAATAACCATATCGGACTCAATCAACTCAAGCCCCTGAACTTGCTTATCGGAATCACTCAAATACTCACTGCCAGACAGTAGTTTTTGAAGGCCCGCGGCATCAGTATAGGTAGAAATATCAGCCTGGACCGAAGTACCAGAACGCGCTATAAGATAGGTTCCAGCCGTTAGTGTTGTACCATCACCAATCGTTGTGTCGCTTTCAACTATTGATACCGCATGGATATTCGAGAGTGTATTACCGTCGGGTTCCAAAAAAGCATCTTTAAGCAAAAACTCAAAAGTGTAGGCTGAAGGGGTATAAACAAGAAGATCGTTGTTATTGACATCAATAGTCCCACCTCCCACCGTTTGAACTGACTTGTCTGGATTACCATTATCAGCACTGACTAACGAAACAACTATCTGCCCAACTTGGAGGTTATAACTTCCTGAAACACCGTTAACATAGGTATCAACAGTGACATCGGCACTAACATAATGCATCGCCATCAGGTTGGCAGGTAAAGTATTATCTTCCGTGTAGAAGGTACCATCGGTTTCCCCGGTCGTACCATCTCCTGATTCAAGTGTTAATGAGGGGTCAGAAAAAGATAAAATATCATGATTAACACCACCTCCACCATCACTTGATGCATTACCATTGGTGCTTAACCATAAACTGCCACTGGTCGCTAACACATGTTGCCATGCCCCCTGTGTATCTTGAGTGAATGCAATCTGAGTATTAATTTCACCGGTCTGATACTCAAGCTCCCAATTTCCACCTAACTCACTTGAGCCTGTCGCATCAGTACTCGCGGCGACATCCGCGCCAGTGAGCTCAGCCAACGAATTAATTAATAGTTCGCCACTTAAATTACCCGCTAAATCACAGCCATAAATAAGGATGTCGGCATCCTCATCAAAAACACCTTGCCAAGTTTCAATTTGCTCTGAGTATTGGTCGAGGTTATCAGTACTTAACCAGCTACTGCCTAATTGAATCCCACCTTCATTACCATGGCTAATGACGTGCACCGCATCTAAATCACTATGCGTCGCTAACAAGTCAGTGATTTGTTGCACGCCATCCTGTTCTGCATCAAGCATATAAACTAAATAGTCACTGCCACTTTCCGTTGATATTCCCTCCATCAACTCTAGATAGTCAGGCGTTCGAGGATCAACAATAATTAACTCTAATGGTTGATCATTTGCTTGTGATGCGTTCACTGCAGCATCAGCCAGTAATTGTCCTAAATCATCACTGTCACTTTGTGCTTGCTGATCGGCAAAAAAAGTTGCTAACCCGTCCAAAGCAAAATTCGGAGAAGAGTTAGCAACGCTTGGCTCTTCACTTGAGGTGTTACTCGTCACTTGATTAATAAATTGACTAGTCCATTGATCTAATTCAGCTTGAGAGGTGAACTGTTCGTCATCCTGTTCAGTAGTAAATGAGGTACCATCAATCATTCCACCAACTAATTCAGCAGACAATAAAATTTTCGGCTCAAGTGCTTCAAGACTAAAAGGCGGCGTCACCTTTTTATTCTTTGTCAAAGCATGCTTTAAGTGAGTGGCTTTAAAAAAACTCAAGCAAATTGGTTTCAGCCAATTCATAGTCTACTTCCTGTAAAAATAGCGATACGACCAATGAGAGTTAACCGTAAACAATGCATCATTAGTTTGTACTTGCCACATCAACAGCGTTAAATTTCATCTCACACTTTAAACCAGCGGGGATTTTAAAATCGGGATTGGGTAATTCTAACCGAACCCCAAAAGTACGACTTGCAGCATCACCCATTCGATCTACGGCGACAACCTGTGCTTGTTTTGGATCATCTGAATATAATTCTGGATAAACTAAACCGACCATACCAATCTCTATTTTTCCAAATAATTCCATAGGTACAATGGCTTCAATCAGTAACGGGTCAAACTGTGCAATACGAACAATAGGGAGATCTTCCACATATTCACCTTCTGCCTTGAACTTCTGAATCACAAAACCATCAAATGGCGCGCGAATAGTTTTTTGTTTTACTTGTTCCTTGGCCCGTTGCAATTCAAGTTTTCGAACTTTTTTCATATCTTTTGCTTGTTGCACTTCCCAATTAGATAACTCAACTTCTCGATCGGCTTCATCTTTAATTTTGTAGGACACAACGTTACGTTCATACAGTTTGCCAATACGAGCTTGATATTTTTCATCAAAGGCCAGGTTTACTTTGCTTAAGTTAATTTCTGAGTCTATATCTGCACGGACTTTAGCTAAGGCTAATGAAGCTCGTTCAATGCCACTCTCCAAGGTAGCAATAACTTGCCCTTTCTTAACCCAGTCACTACGCTCAACTTTTACAGTATCAAGCACACCAGAAACAGCGCTACTCACATCTACAACTTTGTAAGGATTAATCACACAATCTACCGGTTGAAATTCCTCTGCAACGGCTAAATCAGCCGCGATAACAGAGGCAAAACCGATGACAACAAAGCGGACTGAAGCTAACCTCGCTGCTAAATCGGTAAGGGTATAGTTTAAATACTGATTACTTTTTAAATTCATACTGTTATCCATGTATGCGGAAATTTGTTTATATAAAACTAGTGTAGTTTAAAACACAAAAAATACTCAAAAGGTAGTAATGTTTATTTTAAGTCAGATGGGAATTACAAATATGATGGAGAGCAAATCCATAGTGTTGACTTCTTAACGAAGTACTTAGTCTTTATTCTATTGAAAATGAGCGGAGAAGAAGAGTGTAAGTATTCGAGATAGATAAGCAGCGAAGCTTTCTGGTTGATGATTAACTTTTACAATAACTTTAGCGGCTAAATAATGCTCAGTATAATTTACAAATATCAATTCAACTTGATACACGGCCTCAAGTACAGTGCGCCCCTCTTTATCTCGGGCATCAACGATTATTGCACCGCCACCAGCAGTCCCTAATTTAGCACTCGGTAATTGGAATGATGCCTGCGGAATTTCTTGTCCGGTTGTGGCATTGAAGGTAGACATAGGCTGGCTATTTAATTTAACCAGCCAATTGATCTGCTTCATTTTAAGCTGCTCAAACTTATTCTGAGGGATAATGGCTTTGATGGACACTTTATTCAGGTCAATAACATAACCTAAAATATCTCCTTTACGATAAAAACGACCTGGCATATCCAGAGCTTTGGGGATAGATATCACTCCGGCTAATTTACTCTTTACAGCTAAGCTATCAATTCCAACTTGTATATCCGATAAAGTTGCTTGTGCATGTTGAATTTCTAATTTGAGAACCTGAGTTGCCGAAGGCCCTTCCATAAATGCTTGATTTTCTCGAATTTCAAGTTCCGCTATTTGTGCTTTAATTAATTGTTTTTTAGTTACTAATTCTGGGTTTTCAAGCTCAAATAAAATATCTCCGACCTTCACTTGCTCATTATTATTTTTCAATACTGCTTTCATAAAACCGTCACTTTTCACTCGTATTGAAGCGGCTTCTGGTAAGGTTGCAATCCCTTCAATATGTGAGCTCCAATGTAAAGGATAAAAAAACAACAACGAAAACAATAAAATGATCGGTAAAGTCGTTAAGGTTAATCGCTTAAATCGACCGTGCTCTTTGGCTAACATAAATAAGGTTTTAAGCGCGGAAAAAGTGGGTAATAAAAGTTGCTGCAACAAGTACCATAAAGCTAATATAACACCAATAATAAAATAATGACTGGCCACAAAAAAAGCGATACTAAAGCTTATGATCAGTTTATAAATACCAGCAGCAATCCCATAAAAAAGAAACCATGAGCGTTCTCCATCAGCAGTTATTGGGGAAGAGTTGGGTAAAGTATGACGATCCAATCCTAATAGAAACCGCTGACACAGATAAGCAAGATATTTACTTGAGCGACTAGCAAGATTGGGAATCTCAATAGCATCAGAAAACACATAATAACCATCAAAACGCAGTAAAGGATTACCGTTAACAAACAGTGTAGAAAGCCCGGCAACAACGGCAATATTAAAGGCAATATCACGCGCAATACCATCATCCATCACAGACCAGCAAAGAATACTCAAAGCGGCCAGTAATAACTCAATAAAAATACCCGCCGCAGCGACCATCATACGTTGATTTTTATCGCTGAATTGATGGCTGGTTGATGCATCGACATAGGGAACGGGCATAAATACAATAAACAATACCCCCATATCATGGACTTCGCCCCCCCAATATTTAGTTGAAATTGCGTGCCCTAGCTCATGAAAAAATTTAACCAATGGGTATAACAGCCAGATGAGAACTAGATTTTGAGGCCCCATAAAGCGTACCGAAAAATGCTCAGCCAATGCTTGCCAATGACCTACAGCAACACTGCTACCCAACATAATTAAGCATGCGCTTAATATCAATACCCAGCGATTAAATACACCTGCAAATAAAGGCGTTATCTTCTCAAGCCAAAGGTCAGGATCCCACAACGATAACTTAAATGATAAAGGGCGCGACCAAATACGCATTTTTTGTTGCCGTTGATGTTGACTATAACGTTGATAAAGATCCTCTACAGAAACAGGAATGTCACCTTGCAGTAAACCTTTTAGCTGAAGCGTAGCAATGACGTTAATAATATCGATGTGTTCAAGCGCCTGCTCCCCCTCGAGGTCAAGACAATGTTGATAGGCTTGTTCAATACTATGTGAGCCGTCAAGGCATTGAATAAACTGAAACACCAATTCAGTACAACGAAAATGCGAACTCGACAGCGTATCTGCAACAATATGCCATATTCGTTGACGATACACATGTTGGTAAAAAGTCACATGCGACCGAAGTTTAGGTTTAAGCTGGGCAATTGAATCCCATGTCTGTTGGTCAACTATCATGGTTTAAGGCGTCCATGACCAAAACCACAAACGTAACCAGTCAGTTAAACGGTGCAGTCCTATCCAAGCTAGACTTTTTTGACCCACTTCTATTTTTCCTAACCCAGCCATGCCAGGACGTAATAATATGCCGTTAGGTAAATGCAAAGAGGAAAGGCTGGCTTCGGTTCGATACCAAGTGTAATCCCCTTCTTGCTCGTAGACGATAGCCACTTGCTCGATAGTTAACGGTATCGAATGATTAGGGTAAGCAGTTAACATCAATGAACCTTTTTGCCCTGTTTGCAAGTATGCGATATCACGTTCATGAATTTTTAATACTACACGGTAATCATCTAGTGGGGCGACCTCAAAAAGTACCTGCCCTTGTTCAACGGGCGCACCTAATGAACGAGATAAATCCCCCTCAATAATAATGCCAGATAATGGAGAAAGTAACTTGGCGCGCTGTAGACGACTATCAGCCTGAGCAATATGAATGTCTGCTTGGGCGATTTGGGCTTTAATGATGCGTGATTTAGCATGGCTTAATGTCGCAAGTTCCTGTCGATATTGCTTTTTATATTCTTCTTTTTTACTCAACCAACCGCGCTTTTCTAACTGTAAAGGACGATCGTCCAGTTGAGCCAATAGCGTCCCCTTTTGTACTTGTTCTCCTGCACGCGAAAAAGCGCTGTCGATATACCCGTCAAATGGGGCAACCACCGCTCGCTGTATACGCCCCTCAAGCGTTGCCTCGGAACTAACTCTGAAATCCTTATCAACAACAAAGGTCATCAACAATAACAAAATCACACCAACCGATAAGGGTAATTTACCAAACCTACCTTGATTCATTCGCGTTAAGTAAGCACGGGAGCGCCCCATTATGTGCTCAGGAATACTTTGACTACCGCGCTGATGTAACCCTACTAAGGGCCCTAACAAGCGAGTTAACAGAGTAAGCTCAGTTAAATATTTAGAAGCCATAAGCTCGGTATTAGTATTATCATCTATTGCATGTTGATCAAGCGGTTCTATGTTGGATAGCTTTTGGGTAGGCAGTTTTTTGGTAGAAACGGCTTTGGCAGTTAGTTCGTTAGTAGAAACCGATAACGTTGGGTCTTCTTGAGCTTGTGATTGAAATTCACATAATAATATCGCAATCGTTTGTTCATTATTTTTAAGCGGTATAGATATTAAGGCGTTATTCTCATGCTGTAAGAGTAATCGCTGATGTTCTGGATAATCAATAAGATCTTCAACCTCAGCACTTAGAAAATATCGCCCTTCAGCGCTATCTTTCATTTCCATCATCGCCTGTTGTAAACCAACAACTAGGTTACTACGCTGATCAAAATGAGCACTGTGCGATAACGCTTTTACTTCAACTTCATTGCCATTAACAATACCCAATGAAACTCGATCAAATAGCCAACAACGTGAAACTTCATTGACTAATGTCATGTTAGCTTGTTGCGTTTCAGAGCAAGACAAAATAGCCTGAATAATCGCTAAATAATTTAAAGGGGTTTGCTTAGTCTGGTCTTGATTACTTTTCTCTGGCTTTTCTTTTAATGCATCCTGTGATGGTCTGACTGTATCGCCTGTTTTTTTAATATTGTTTAATAATAATTGTAACCAACTTTGCCCCCATTTCAGCATCTGTAACAACACCGCTTGTTGAGTGATTTTAGCTTCGACCTCAAGGATCACTGCACCAGATGAATCAGCACAAAAGGACAGCGGATAAGCGATGATCAGTGTGTCATTAGATTTTTTAGAAGTGTTGTTATCAGCAGGCAACTGTTTACCCATGGTCACCACTGGCGATAATTGTACTTTCAATAAAGGTAAACTCTGCAATAACCTATCGCAATCAATCGATGAGTTCGGCCAGTACGCTATCGGTTTAGCATCACTACCTTCATGCAAATGCTTAACAACTATCGATGCCTGAACATTTGGAATCATCAAACACAGTTGTTCAAGCCAATTTTGAACTATCACTTATATCAACTTCCTGTAGATAAATTTATGTTCGCAGTGACGAACTAAAGTGCATAGCCATTTGACTGGCCTCGAAAGAGTGAGCAAAAAATATTCAGAATAAAATATCAATACAGAACAATCGTTAAATAAAAGGTTTAATATTTAGAAAATAGGTAAATGTCTATACCGAAACACCGCATTTAATACTCAAATAGGGTTAATAAAAGAGAGTATATACCCGTTATCATTCAAGGTGTAAAAATCTAAGCATTTATACAATAAGCGATATCAGCATAGACCATTGAAAAGCGATTGCATCATGGGTGAAGAAAATATAGTGCTAGATAGTATCTACTTTCAAATAGTTAACAATTCGAAAGTAGTATTAATAAATGTCTAATATCACTTTTACAGTAACATCAATAAAAATGTATTGTGATTAAAGGCCATAATCACGCTCTACTTTTGAAATACGTACTTTAAAACTATCGTACCAAGATTTACGCCCTGATTTTTGGGCTTGTAGATGCTCGCTGTTAACTTTCCATTTTTTAATTGCCTCTAAATCCCTCCAGTAAGAGACGGTAATTCCTACCTCTTCTCTTGCTGATTCAATTCCTAAAAAGCCAGGTTGCTGCTGAGCAAGTTCAACCATCCTATCAGCCATCTCTACATAACCGTCCTCTTTTTCAGTCCGAATAGAAGTAAAAATTACTGCGTAATAAGGCGGGGTAGGTGTATTCGCGATTGCTGACATAATGGCTCCAGAGAATTAAATGTACGCATTAAAAACATACAATAAGAGTGGAAAAATAAATATTTTGTTATCTTATATCTCCTTGGGTAGTGACATAATGACTAATCAAGACACGCTTTTATTCGTTTTACGATCAATACTGCCTAAGTCTTTATCTGGGGGGATAACATCTCTGACCAACTGCTTTAATTCGGTTATTTCGGGGAAGCCACCTTCTCCGGATAATAATGACACCTCATCTAACTCGTTTGTCAAAAGTGCTTAGTAACCTTGGGTCATCCACGATGGCTCGCATTAACCAGCGACATTTTTTACAGTATTTAACTTCTATTTTGTGCATGGGTGTAACGCTCCAAAGAAAGATTCAATCATTGAAAATAAATAATACTTCAACATCAAGTTTATTGCTTGAATTTAAGGAATAAGTCACCAATATTATCGTTCAGTCAGCGGATTAAACCTTGAAATACCTACTTTCTTTGTCTCATTTACTCACTGAAATAGAGCGTCGGAATAATGCCAAACTAGCAGATAAGAAAATCGCCCCAAGGCCAATAATAATCAGTAGCTCAGACCAAATAATATTCAACCCTGCTCCTCGAAAAGCGACCGCTTGAAAGAAAGCCATATAATGACGAGAAGGAAAAAACCAAGTTAAAGGTTGTATGATCATCGGTTGGCTTTCAATCGGAGTCAATCCCCCCGAAAGCATCATAATAGGCATGATCACCATCATCAGTAATAATGCAAACTGCGCCATTGTTCGTGCAATCGTCCCCAAAAAAATGCCAATAGCAGCGGAAGCAAATAGGTAGATCCCCGTTCCGCCAAGCAATAACCATCGTGAGCCTGCAACCGGTACATCGAGTAGACCTTCGACAACAAACAACATCGATAACATGAACGCGACAAGTATAATTAACCCATTGGCCCAGACTTTGGCAATCGCAATTTGAAATGAAGTTAACGGCATAACCAAGAGATGTTCGATAGTCCCATGTTCACGTTCACGCAATAAAGCCGCCCCAGTCAATATAATGGTCAGCAAGGTTATCTGATTAAGTAACGCATTAATCGCACCAAACCACATCCCCGTACCATTTGGATTAAAAGCACGTCGCTGAACCAGTGTCACAGGGTAAGTAGTGACCTTATCGGAACGATTTATAAAAGTATTTACCTCGCTAGTCACGATACTCTGAATATAGCTATTACCAAGACTTGCCTGCGAAACAGCAGTGGCATCAATATCTATTTGCACACTGGGTTGATTGCCTTCTCGCACCTGTTTTTCAAAATTAGGTGGGATACTCACCACAAACATAAAGCGGTCGTGATCCATGGATTGATCAACTTGATCTGGGCTAATTAACACGGGTACTTTAAAATAAGGAGGATAAAGTGCACTGGCAATACTGCGAGAGAGTTCAGAGTGATCTTCATCAACAATCGCAACCGATGCATTATTTACCGACTCACTCATTGCAGTAGCCTGCGAATAGATGTCTAACGTAAATGCAAATACGATAAATCCAACCACAAAAACATCAGCAAAAACACTACGCAGCTCTTTAACTCCAAGCCAGAAGATATTAATCCAAACTTTGAACATTTAGGTCTCCTGTTTTTTCAAAATAGCAGCTGCAATTAGTAAAAATATCGGTCCGAAAAGGGTCAATATAAGCAAGTCGCTTATTAGGTCAGAGAAGCCTAACCCTTTGGTGAAGGCAGCGACGCTCAAATGCATATAATAGGTTGCAGGCCAAATAGAGCCAATGAAATTACCAGCCCCTTCTAAGGTGGAGGTCGGTTGAATCATTCCCGAAAACTGAATCGTCGGCATCAATGACAAAATAGAGGTCGCAAATATGGCGGCAACTTGAGATTTAGTCAAAGAAGAAATGAGCAACCCAAAACTGGTCGAAGCGCAAACATACAAAAAAGCACCTAACGTTAATCCCAATAAACTTCCTTTTAAAGGGACCTGTAACAGAAAGACAACTAGCAGCGTCAAAACCACAAAATTAACCATTCCTATCGCAATATAAGGAAGTTGCTTACCAATCAAATATTCAAACCGATTGGTTGGAGTAACATAAAAGTTGGTAATTGTTCCAATCTCTTTTTCTCGCGAAATGCTAACGGCCATCAAGATCGCCGGGAATAAAAGTAATAACAGAGCAGGTGTTTTAGGGCCAATTGAATAGATAGTTTCAAAGGACGGGTTATAACGATAACGAGATTCGATTAAAACATGTGAAGCAGCACTCGCGTCAATACCTGCGTTGGTTGCCAGTGTTGTAAGATAATGAAGATGGCTGCCAGCCACATAACCGGCGATAGTACTTGCACGGGTGGTATTCGCACCGTCTATCCATGTGGATATGGTTGTGTTTTCACCCTTTTTAAGACTACGTCCAAAGTTCGGAGGTATTTCAATAGCAAGAGTAATATCATTAGACTTTAAGCGCTGTTCAAGTTGGTCTTTGCTGTATAAGACTGGTTGCTCGAGAAAATATCGTGAGCCTTCAAAATTACTTAAATATTGTCGACTTTCAGGTGAATGATCCAAGTCTAATGCCGCATAACGTAAATCTTCAACATCGAGAGAAACACCATAAGCAATAACGACCAGTAAAATCGCACTCCCAAAAAAGGCAAAGGCTAAACGCACTGAGTCTCGCATCACTTCCATTGTTTCAAGATAACTGTAAGCCAAAAGGCGTTTAAGGCTAAACTGAGGAGTAGCAGACAAGCCCTTTTTTGATTTTGTATTAGATGTTGTATTTGATGCAATACTGACTAAGTGAGAAGGCACTTTCGTTGTGTTAGAATTTTTATCGGCTGTTTCAGCAATACCTTCCTCAATATAACTAATAAAAGCAGCTTCTAGAGAAGCCACCCCCTTCGCTTCAATTAAATGTTGTGGAGTGTCACAAACAAGCACTTGGCCTGCATTCATTAATGAAATTCGATCACAACGTAATGCTTCATTCATAAAATGTGTTGAAATAAAAATAGTAACTTTATCGTGGCGGGATAATTCAACTAATAGTTGCCAAAAACTATCCCTTGCAACGGGATCCACACCCGAGGTTGGTTCATCGAGGATCAGCATTTCAGGCTCATGAATAACCGCGACCGCAAGGGAAAGACGTTGACGCATACCAAGTGGGAGCGATGAAGCAAGGGAGTTCATTTGCTTACGTAAATCAAAACGATCCACCAAGGTAGTAATACGCTCAATAGTTTTTTCAGGACTGAGATGAAATAGGCGAGCATGTAATGTTAAATTTTGCTCAACGGTTAACTCGCCGTAAAGTGAAAAGGCTTGTGACATAAAACCTACACGATGCCTGATCGCTAAGTCATTCGCATCGACTCGTTTACCAAACAAGAAAGCTTCTCCCTCTGAAACGGGCAACAAGCCAGTTAACATTTTCATGGTGGTCGTTTTTCCACACCCATTCGATCCAAGAAAACCAAAAATCTCGCCAACCTGAATTTCAAAACTAACATTATTAACGGCAACAAAATCACCAAAACGTCGTGTTAATCCCTGCGCTTTAATGGCTGCAACGCCTTGTGCGTTGTCTAAAGGAGGGATCACCAGTTTGCTCGCTTTACCACGTTTTTCTTTAGGTAACAAACAAACAAATGCAGCCTCGATATCTTTTGTGCCTGTTTTAGCTTTTAGTGCCAGTGGAGTACCCGTATCAAGAATTTTTCCATCATCCATGGCGACTAACCAATCAAAACCTTCCGCTTCATCCATATAGGCAGTGGAAACAAGTACACTCATAGTGGGACGTTCTCTACGAATATCTGTAATTAACTGCCAAAACTGGCGTCGAGAAAGTGGATCAACCCCCGTGGTTGGTTCGTCTAATATCAATAAATCAGGATCGTGGATAAGTGCACAACAAAGCCCTAATTTTTGTTTCATCCCGCCTGAGAGTTTACCCGCAGGTCGAGATAGGAAAGCACCAAGCCCCGTTGCTTTAGTGAGCCTGTCGATACGCGTTTTGCGTTCAATACTGCCTTGCCCAAAAAGCTTACCAAAAAAATCAAGATTCTCCTCAACACTCAGCTCAGCATAAAGATTTTTTCCAAGCCCCTGTGGCATATAAGCAATGCGCGGGCCGACATTGTTTCGATGTTGCACAGAGGACATATCGCCACCAAGTACTTCGAGGTGACCTAACTGCAACTTACGAGCGCCTGAAATCAACCCCATCAAGGTAGACTTACCTACACCATCGGGCCCAAGTAACCCAACCATTAAGCCCGCAGGTACATCTAGTGTGAGATCATTAACAGCAGATCTATTTTTATAGCAATGTGTTATCCCCTTAAGACAAATAACGGGATGATTTTGCGCAACCATAATGACTCCACCAATTTATAACTAATTGACATTTATTTTTGTGGCCAATCAACATTTACTGTAGTTGTCAAATCAACATTTGGGGGTAATTTCTGAAGAAACTCAGGCCATATTGATGGCACTTCGCCGGGTAATGTAGTCAATCGAATATAAGCAACGCCACGAATACCCGTTTTCACCCGTTCAATGTAATTTAAGACCAATTGTTCAGGGACCCGTACTTTGACACGAAACATTAGCTTTTCTCGTTCACTTTGTGTTTCAACCTGTTTAGGGGTAAATTGCGCCTCCGGTGAAACAAAACTCACAGTTGCTGGAATAGCAACATCAAGCACATCTAACTTAATTCTAGCTTCGGCACCAATGGCAATACGATGGGCTTGCGCGGTGGGCAAAAAAACCTCCATATAAACATCAGCAAGATTGATCAGCGTCAGCACTTTGCCTCCACTGCCTAACACTTCGCCGGGTTCTGAAAGACGATATAACACTCGACCAATCGTTGGTGAAATCAGTGTTGCATCATCAAGTTGGGTTTGAATTTCAGTGACATTTGCATTGGTAGCATCGACATTACGTTGTCGTGAAATAAGCATCGCTTGAGCGGCATCTAGATTTGCTTTAGCCACCGACACATTACTGACCCTAAGGTCATAATTTTCTTTGCTGGTATGACCTTTATCAATCAACGCTTTAACACGAGCAAGCTCTTGTTTTGCAAGAAGCTGTTGAGCTTTGTTCATTGAGATCGATGCTTGCGCGGAAGCAACAAGGCTTTTAGCACTCGCAACATCGGCTTCTGCACGAAGTTTCTGAGCATATAATTGAGCAGTATCAATCTGAGCCAGCGTTTGTTCTGCTTGAACAAGATCCCCTTCTTTGACCAGCACCGTTTTAACACGCCCTGCAATTTTAGTGGATATATCAACCTGAACGGCTTCAATTCGTCCATTACCCACCGCAAAATCAGAGGCTAATTGTGGCGTTTGAAATGATTGCCACAACCACCAGCCTGATATAACGATCACTACTAATACAGAGCCACTTATTACTTGTTTCACACTTTTATTCATGTGCTATAACCCCGCTATGTTTTTGTTCTTCATTGTCTCTGAATTGTAGCCTTCTCATCGCTAAATAAAAACCAATACGCTCACAAATAAAAATATAAATTTCATTTTAATTTTATGTGTTTACAAGCATTAATTGAAGAGGATAATAGGAAATTAACAGCCCTAAATAAATATACAAAATAAGAAAAAAAGAGCCAAAAAATTGAGCACCGAGTACTTATTGACTATTTTAAATCTCGATCTATTAATACGCTTTTATTGATAACGGACATAACAAAATGATTGATAAAATTTGAATAATTAGTCATGGCCTCAAGTGCAGAGCAATAGCAAAATAATAGCGAAGTAATATTCAGATACTGCTAGATTGTTTATCTGAATGGGTAGGTAATAAAAACGCAGCGTCTATCGAAAAATCAACCATAAACAAAAAATATTATCGGTTAAACTTACTATGGCAATCTCGTCTAAACGAGCTTGTACTTATTTGAACTAATAATTGCTATTAACAGCAGTATAAGTTGTCGCTTTTAATAAGTCAGTGTCCAATATTAATTTATGAAGTACAGTTGGTTTTCCTGTTTTCAGAGAGGATCTCATTCTATCTCTGGCTTGGTTCGTATCGACAGGCCAATAATGATCATTTTCATACACCTCTAAGCTCGGCCATTGCGCATAGGCGATAAATTTTCCGTTCTCTGAATGATGTAACCTTGAGCCAAGACTACCAAAGTGCTGATAAATCAATTCCGTTGTTTCAGTCCATGCCGCTTTAAATTGATCTTCCATACCATCAATAACATCAAACTCTAGAATCACTGCTAACATCGAACTTCCTTTTAATACTTACTATCTCGGAGTCATTAAAAGACTTAACTTAATTGTAACTACTCAGCACTCATTAAAACTGAGTGCTTTTTACCAAAATAAAAACGTAAATGCTCAGGGCTAAGCTATTTATGCTTAGTTCAAGGCGAAAAAGCGCAGTTTAGTGGTTTAAATGAGCATTTTTCAACGAAGAAATAGGCTTAAATAGCGACGGCCTGAGTAGTTACACTTAATTAACCTCAGTTATGGGTAAGCAAAGCGATACAACACCGCTATTTCCGCGGATTTTTTCGTTAAATTATCTTTCAATAACCAGTTATCGCTTCAATAATTCGCTTTGAGCTACGCAAAACTAACGGCGCTGTATAGTCAAAGAATATAATTTTATGATTTTAAATATAATTCTGCTTTCATTAACCAGAATTGAGGTTAGTTAAAAGAGGGTTTATCCACGCACTATTCAAAAAATTAAATAAATCAGTTAGAAAAAGTGATTCCTTTGTTGTAGGTCTAAATAAGTCCATGCAATAAAACGGCTTATTTTATGCCCCTGAGACATCTCAATCACTTTCACTTGTTGAGGATTATGCTTTTCCAGTGCTTTTTTCAAAGGGTTCACATTTTCACTTTTAGAAAGTAAACAAGTGAACCAACCAACTTGCTCTTTGATCTGCGCACTTTCAATGATCATCTGTTTCACAAAAGCAATTTCACCACCAGCACAACTTAACTCATGCGCTTGCCCAGAAAAATTTAAGTCAGCATCACTGTTAATTGTTTTATTCGCGTTAGACAGTGCATGCTTACCAAGATTTTTTTGTTTTAATAAGCTACCTGCAGCTGCTGCCTGCATTGAGGCATGAAAAGGAGGGTTACACATAGAAAAAGCAAATTTATCCGACTTCTTCACCACACCTAATAAAATCTGTTGTGCGTTTTTTTGTTCACGAATGGTGATTTTTTTACTGATATTTTTGTTTGCATTGACTAACAAGGTCGCCGTTTTCACGGCCAACTTATCAATATCAACGCCGACAAAAGACCAATCGTAACTACGACTGCCTAGAATAGGATAAATACAGTTTGCACCACAGCCTATGTCTAATCCTTTAATATGAGAACCAGTAGGAATGCCTCCTACAAGGTCTTCACTTAATAAATCAGCAATGTAATGTACATAATCAACTCGCCCAGGAATAGGCGGACATAAATAACCTGGGGGTATTTGCCAAAAATTAATTTGATAAAAATGCGTTAATAATGCTTTATTCAACAATAAGACAGATTGTGCATCACTAAAGTTGATACTTAAGTCGCCTTTAGGGTTTTGTATTAAACAAGCTGCGAGTTCAGGGCATGACTTAACCAAAGCCGTAAAATCATATCGACCTATATGCTTATTACGAGGATGCAACGCCCCTTTACTGATTTTATTCTTTTTCACTTTTATCCTATTTCATTGCTATCATTTTTATTACGGAGCCTGTATCAAATTAAAAGTCAGTGCCATGCTCAACTAGCTCTCCGTGGATATCTAACACTTTTCTTTGATATTCAAATTTAACCATTTGATAATCAAAATGAGGGGCAAACCAAGCGATAAACGTACGATCTTTCTTTCGGGTTTGTTGTACTCGATATACTTCCATTTCCCCGAACTTAGTTTTAATCACTTCCGTCCCTTTTAGCTGGAAGAAATAATGGGCAATATCGTCAGATGTTTGCATATAAAACTCGAAATCCGTTTGTCCTTTTTTTAACCCTTCCCCAATTTGTAAGGTCACGGTATTAAAGTCAACAATGGGTCCTTCTTGGTTTGAGTATTCAGCGCTTTCCCCATTATTTACAACTTCTGAATGATGGCCTGTTGGGTCAAATTTAGCGGTCATTTCGACCGTACTAAAGCCAACACTTTCTCTAACAAATGAACGACTTAAAAATAGTTTTTTTGTGTCGTCCCAAACAATGTCTGATTGTTGGCTACCACCAAATGAAAAATATAAAAAAGAAAAATCAGCAACTGAATTAACCGCAACATTTTTTCCTTTCCAACGGTACTCTTGAGTCATGTCACCAATCGATATACTTTTATAATAAACATCATAAACATAACGGTGGTTACTATTAGCGGCTGCTGAATCAGTTCCACTGTTTATTTCAACATCAATAGATGTATCAGTAGCGGCGCTTACTTGTTGTGCAGACACCTCATTTGCTGTCGCAAAAATAGACTGAGTTAGTAAAAATAAACTGGATAAAACAATTTTAAGTTGAATATTAGTCAATAGAATTGACTCCTTTAATAGTATTTATAATGGCAAATAAACCATTGGCTCGAGATGGACTCAAATGATTTAACAACCCTAATTGAGCAAACAGATCCTGATAATCAATATCCTCTATTTGCGGTTTGGTTTTCCCTTGAAAAATTAACCAAATAATTTTCATTAACCCTTTGACCACGCGAGTGTCACTGTCCATTTTGAAATCATAAACGCCATTTTCTTCGATGATCACTAACCACGCTAAACTCTCACAACCTTTTACTTGATGTTGTTCTAATTTTAGCTGTTCAGGAAAAGCATCTAATTTTTTACCTAATTGAATAATAAGCCGATATTGTGCATCCCAACTTTTATTATGAGAAAATGCTTCCTGTAACTGCTCGACATTAGTTATTGGTGTTAATTGTTGCACTTTAGTTCCCTACTTTTGCTTTCATATAGTCGGAGAACAAGACTAATGCCCCGCTACTGCCTGTTAATTCTGCACTTTTATTATTGTCTTTCCCAACCCATGTGGTGACCACTTCATCTTTATCAAACCCAACAAACCAGCTATCGTTAAGATTATTAGTGGTTCCCGTTTTACCAGCAAAGTCTTGCCTGGGATTGCGCCAACGTAAACTGCGAGCGGTCCCCTCAGTAGTCACTTTATGTAACGCATTAGATAATTGTGACACCGATTGTGATGAAAATATTTGCTGCGCATGTTGACTACGTTGATAAACTACCTCACCTTGACTCGATACGATAGAACGAATCATTGTTAACGGCTTATACACTCCTTTCATGCTAATCGGTTGATACATCTGCGCGACTTGAAAAGGAGATAATGACACACTGCCTAACACTAAAGATGGATAAGCAGGTATTTTTTCATTAACCCCCATTTTATGCAAACTATCAATAACATTGCCTAAGCCTACTTGCATGCCTAGGTTTACGGTCGGAACATTCAATGAGTGCACTAGCGCATACTCAACGGTCACTTCTCCACGGAATTTTCTATCGTAATTTTTAGGG
The DNA here is from genome assembly GCF_014163575.1 of Psychromonas sp. SR45-3. Classification (NCBI taxonomy): domain Bacteria; kingdom Pseudomonadati; phylum Pseudomonadota; class Gammaproteobacteria; order Alteromonadales; family Psychromonadaceae; genus Psychromonas; species Psychromonas sp. SR45-3. Next base: position 22,123 of record NZ_JACJDP010000009.1, on the reverse strand, counting down.
CGCCAGCGTTGGCCGGTGCTATTTTTGAGGATAATCGCCTTGTCATTTAATGTATCAGTTAATGCATAACCTTGATCTAGTGCCGTTAAATAAACTGCTGGTTTAACCAAAGAACCAATTGGTCGACTTGCGTCTAATGCACGATTAAAACCACTAAACTTAACATTCTTTCCGGAAACAATCGCACGTACTTCAGCATATTCGCGGTCAGTGATAACCATCGCCCCCTGTAAGTCGTGTTGCCCCTCTTTTTGTACTTTTGGCACCCCGTTTTGTATCGCTATTTCTGCATTTTTTTGTGCTAAAGGAGAAATTGATGTAAAGATCGATAAACCACTTTTTTTACGTACACTTGCTGGCACATCACTTTGCAACTCTCGGTTTAACAAACTCACAAAAGCTGGATTTGCACGGTTATTTAACGCCTTCGCATTACTTAGATTAAGGTTTCCCTTGGCGGCTATTCGATATTGTGCGGTATTAATATAGTTATGCTCAAGCATTAAACGTAACACTAAATCTCGACGCGCCAGTGCTCGTTCAGGGTTCCTTCTTGGGTTGTAGTAGGAAGGACCTTTGATAATTGCCACCAATAATGCAATTTGCTCAACGCGTAACTCATCAACGGGACGTGCAAAATAAAAGTCGCTAGCTAGCTCGATGCCATAAATACCCGTCGCACCATTTTGCGCTAAATACACTTCATTTAAGTAAGCTTCTAATATTTTGTCTTTACTGTATTTATGATCAATTAACACCGCCATATACGCTTCTTGAAACTTACGCCATAAGCTACGCTCTTGTGATAGAAACAGGTTTTTTGCTAATTGCTGCGTTAATGTACTACCTCCTTGTACCGTTCTCCCCGCTTTAAAATTCACAATAAACGCGCGTAAGATGGCAAAAGGTGAGACACCTTGATGATGATAAAAATTACGATCTTCCATTAATAGCAATGTATTAATAAAGAGATCTGGTATTTTCTCAAAAGGTACAAAGACTCTGTCTTGAATTTGCTTGCTATTCAGCCTGTCTAATAACAAAGGATCTAAACGAAATTGTTGTAGATGGCTTTGCTGTCTGGTTTTAAGGCTACTCACTCCTTGCCAATTGAAACTCACCTCGGCTAATTGAGCAGGCTCTGATTTATCAGGAAAATCGAATGCACGACGATAAATAATGACACGCTTACCCGCCGTTGAGAACTGACCGGGGCTTTGTACGCTTTTCACTGCACGATAATTCAATAATTTGAGTTCACTGACCAAGGCGTGTTGAGTTAATGGCGATGCAACCTGTAATGTGAGAGGCCGTGCATATAATGCAGCAGGCAGAGTCCATGTAGATCCATCTAAACGACGCTCTATTTTTTTATCAAAATAGATCCCGCAAATAATAATAAAGGCAATAAAAGCAAGACTCGCTTTCCATGTAATTGACCATAACCCTCTAAAAAAACGTTGTTTAAAGGAAGGTGTCTGCGATTTACTCGTACTTTTTTTAGTATTTTTTCTTGCTGTGGGTTTACGAGTTGTTTTGGGGTTTTTAGCAGTGCTTTTTTCCCCACTTTCTTTTTTAGCGCCTTGTTTGAGTTTACCTTTTGTCGTTTCTTTCGGTTTGCTCTTAGCGCTTTCATTTTTAGGTGTTTTTGCCATAACAGATTTAGTTAACTCATTTTTTAATAAATTTTAGGTATGTATTAGCCATATTAAGCACGATCAGCGCGCACCATAACATTATCTAGATAAATGTTTTTTAGTTTTACGTGTTGCTAATGCATTCGCGGGGTCGTCGGGCCAAAAATGTTTTGGGTAACGCCCTTTCATCTCTTTTTGTACTTCTTTGTAAGCGCCAGACCAAAATGAATGCAAATTTTGAGTCACTTGTAATGGTTTCATCGCCGGTGATAACAAGGCTAATTGAATCTCGATGCGCCCATCGAAAATACTCGGTGTTTGTGCCTGACCATATAATTCCTGCATTTTAACCGACAATAACGGAATTTGTTGCTCTCGATATTGTAATTTAATCGCCGAGCCCGTAGCCACGGTAATCGTTTGTGGAAACTGTACCTCTAATTTTTGTTGCTGTGACCAAGTTAAACGAGATAATAACGCAGCTTTCAAATCAATTTTTTTAAATTGTTCAGGTTGTGTAATACCAGTGCAAAAAGGGGCTAGCCATAACTCTAATTGTTCAATTAATGCCGCCTCACTGAAGTCTACGACGTCTTTTTCGCTTGCCAACTTATACTGTTCAGTTGCATAACGTAAACGGGTTAATAAGGCTTTATTCGCATCACTCCAATGTAAAATAGACAGTCCTGCTTGCCTTAAACCATTGAGTAATGCACTTAACTTTTGTTGCTTCGATACCTTAGCAAGTGGTAAACGGCTAATTGTAATTTTACCTAACATCAAGCGTTGCTCAGCAATCAATTTATTTTCTTTTAACGACCAACATAAGTAATCAACAGACATTAAGTAATGTGGAAGGTAAGCTTTTATGGTCTCTAAATTGATACTACATGCTTTAAAAATAAGGCTATTAGTTTTTTGTTCCGACAGCGCGAGATCTGCAACCACCAGCATTTTTTCATTTAATAATGCAGAATGATTAACTAAACACGCACCGGCTCCATTACTCAGTAAATAGTCAAGAGATTGCCCGTTACCACGGCTCATTGCAATACGATCGGGAAAAGCAATCGCTAATAGCAGCCCACAATATTGCATTGGTAAACTGCTAGGCATTTTCTGCGAACATTTTTTAAGCAATATTTGATATTGTTTTTTCACCTGATAAGAAACAGAATTTAACTGTGCTTCAATATCATCGTTACCTTTTTCATTTGCTTCTAAAAATGCGGCGATTAAACAGCCCAATGCCACCACCCCAGGCTGCTTTAAGTTGCTTTCTAATGTTTTAGCGGTGATCAGCATATGTCCTAATCGAGGTGTTAAGGCAAGATCAATGATCTGCTCACCATGGGCAGTACAACGACCACGAGAATCTATTGCGTTAATACTTTGCAATAACTGTAGCGCGACCTGAATATTATTTTCGTTGGGCTGGGTTAAAAAAGGTAATTGTTGAGGATGAGTAACTCCCCAGGCACTTACTTCAAGCATTAAAGCCGTTAATTCACTTTGTAATATAGGAGCTTCATTTTGTGTCCTTAAACGCTTTTCTTTAGCCCAAAGTCGATAGCAGGTGCCCGCACTTAAACGCCCGGCTCGACCCGCGCGTTGAGTAGCGCTTGCCTCGCTGATGGTCTGGCTTCTCAACTTGCCAATCCCCGTTTGAGCTTGAAAGTGAAAACTACGCTCAACACCGGAGTCAACCACTACAGTAATGCCATCAATGGTTAAACTGGTTTCTGCAATATTAGTCGAGACCACTATTTTACGCATATTATTAGGGGGGGATTGAATCGCTAATTGCTGCTCATCTAAACTTAATTTACCGTATAAAGGGGCTAATAAAATGGGTAGCTGTTGAGTATCAATCCAATGTTGTAAATCTCGGCAACAGCGAAGAATTTCTTTTACCCCTGCAACGAACACCAACATATTGCCCGCTTGTTGCTGATAAGCCATTTTAATTAATGCGACTAATGCTTGTTGCTGAGCAATGCTTCCTTCCTGCCCTGTAACAGGTTGATAAACATACTCAATAGGGTAACTCCGCCCTTCACAACTGACGTAAGCCGCAGCGGGTAAATGTTGTTGTAATGCTTGATTGTCTAGAGTTGCAGACATCACCAATAAGGTTAAATCTTCACGCAAACTTGCCTGGGCATCTAAACATAAAGCCAAGCCTAAATCAGCTTGCAGATTTCGCTCATGAAACTCATCAAAGATTACTAAATCAATTCCCGTTAGTTCAGGATCCTGCTGCAATAATCGAATCAAAATACCTTCAGTAACGATTTCAAGCTGTGTCTCAGCGCTAACCTTAGATTCACCACGTAATCGATATCCAACTTGCTGGCCAATTGGTTGACCTAATTGTTTAGCAAGATAGTGAGCAATATTTCGCGCCGCTAAACGACGAGGCTCTAACATAATAATTTTGCCGCTAAACCATCGTTGCTTTAACAAAACTAATGGAAGGCAGGTAGATTTACCCGCGCCGGGGGGGGCTTGAAGGATCACTTGTGGGCACAAATTAAGTTGTTGTTTAAGTTCAGTGAGAACCGCTTGAATAGGTAACATTGAAGATAAAATCCTTTAAAAATATAACAACATGCAAAAGGCAAAACAGCACAGAGAATAATCAAATATGATAAAAAAAAGGTCATAGCGTCACAATTAGTAACTCATTATTTGACTCTGATAGCAATTATTGCTATAGATAGCCGCCGAAAAAAACTGATGTCTCTATGTTAGCAAAGTTTGTTCGACCTACTACTTATATTTATCACCGTTTTGATGCGTCTAAAGCGTATTTACACTGCATCGGAAGAAGGAAAATTTATGCCCGCTAATAAAAGCAAAAAAACACTCGGTATTTTAGCCATTGCTGGAGTAGAGCCATACCAAGAAAAAGCTGGTGAGGAATACATGGGTAAACCTCAACGTGATCATTTCACCAGTATTCTTAAAGCATGGACAACTCAGCTACGCGAAGAAGTCGACCGCACTGTTGATCATATGAAAGATGAAGCATCAAATTTCCCGGATCCTGTTGACCGCGCAACTCAAGAAGAAGAGTTCAGCTTGGAATTACGTGCACGTGATCGTGAACGTCAGTTAATCACTAAAATCGCAAAAACACTGAAAAAAATCGAAGCTGATGATTTCGGTTTTTGTGAATCTTGTGGTGTTGAAATCGGCATTCGCCGTTTAGAAGCACGTCCAACTGCAGATTTATGTATCGACTGTAAAACACTTGCAGAAATAAAAGAAAAACAAAGTATTGGTTAATCCTAGTGATTAAGCGAATTAAAAAACGGTTAGCATTTGCTAGCCGTTTTTGTTTTTAGAGAAAATAATTTGTTATTAAAAGAGAACAAAAAATATATTGGGCGATTTGCTCCTTCACCTTCAGGACCATTACATTTTGGCTCTTTAGTGGCTGCGGTTGGCAGTTATTTGCAAGCCAAATCTCAGCAAGGAATTTGGCAAGTTCGTATTGAAGATATCGACCCGCCTCGAGAAATTATCGGTGCTAGTGAAGATATATTACAAACACTCCAAGCTTATGGTTTATTATGGGATGGCGATGTCATTTATCAACATCAAAGAAGCCAAGCCTATGAAACCGTATTAGCCACATTGACTCAGCAAAACCTCTGCTATGCATGCAGTTGCACACGTAAAATAATCAAGCAACAAGGCGGTTTTTATCAAGGTCAATGTCGAGATAAACAGCACTCCCCGATTGCTAACGCATTACGTATTAACTTGTCATCTATCCGTCATAAAACCACCCATTTTAACGATAAGTTACAAGGCTTGATTGAACTAGATGCCACTCAAGTGGACGATGATTTTATTATTAAACGTAAAGATGGCTTATATGCTTATAATCTTGCCGTGGTGATAGATGATATTGAGCAAGGCGTGACAGAAGTGGTAAGAGGCGCAGACTTAATTAGCACAACCGGTAAACAAATAAACCTTTACCGCCTACTTGATGCTAAAGTGCCCAGTTATATTCATTTACCTTTAGCGGTGACAGCGCCTGGGTTTAAACTATCGAAACAAAACCATGCGACGGCAGTAGATAAAAAAAATCCGGAGCCTACCTTGATACAAGTGTTGGCTTTTTTAGGTCATCCAGTGCCAAACAACATAGCACAATCAAACTGTGCAGAAATTTTACTATGGGCACAGCAGCATTGGTGTTTGAACAATGTGCCTAAGCAGCTAGAAATTCAACTGCCTGTCACGCATTAATAAAGGTCTTTATTAAAGCACTGTAGTGATACATAAAATGCCTACTTTAATAAAGCGAAATACAGAGAAGCAAATTTAATTTGTTTTTAATAACTTGCGCACATAAAATGAGCGCATTATTTTCAGACTAATTCCATCTAAGTAGATGCAAAGGATAGAGCTATTAAACGCTTAAGCAAACTTGTAAAAAAAGTATTTCAAAAGAAAAAAACGCCACAAGCCGCAGTATCGCTTGATCAATATAAGATCCCACGCGCGGAACATTCAATTTCTCGTTCGGATATTGATGAAAATGCTCTGAAGGTTTTGTATCGTTTACATAATGCAGGTTACCGTGCTTTATTGGTTGGCGGTGGTGTGCGTGACTTATTATTAGGCTTAAAACCTAAAGATTTTGATATTACGACAAATGCTACCCCTGAAGAAGTTAAAGCTTTATTTAGAAATTGCCGCTTAATTGGTCGCCGTTTCCGTCTTGCACACATTTTGTTTGGTCGTGAAATCATTGAAGTTGCCACTTTCCGAGGCCATCACGATGAAGCAGAGCAAGACAAACAAAAGGTCAAACAATCACAAGAAGGCATGTTGTTACGCGATAATGTTTATGGATCTTTAGAAGAAGACGCAGAACGTCGTGACTTTACTGTTAATGCCCTATATTACGATATCGCTGATTACTCTTTATATGACTTCTGCGGTGGCATGAACGATTTAGCAAAACGCCGTTTAACCTTAATCGGTGAGGCAGAGGTTCGTTACCGTGAAGATCCTGTGCGTATGTTGCGCGCGATCCGATTTGCAGCAAAATTAGATTTATCGATCAGTGATGAATGTGCTGAGCCTATTCGTCGTTTAGCTTCTTTATTACAAGATATTCCTGCGGCTCGCCATTTTGACGAAGTGATAAAATTGCTGTTATCAGGCCAAGGTTTAGCAACTTATCGATTATTAAAAGAATATAAATTACTAGCGGTTCTCTTCCCTATTTTATTTAAAGATGGCGAAGATGACAAAGCCACTAAAATGATCGAACAAGCTTTAATGGATACTGATAAGCGTATCTCTGAAGGCAAGCGAGTGACCCCTGCTTACATCTATGCCGTAATGTTATGGTACCCGCTTGAGCAACGAGCATTAGAGATGAGCTTTGAAAGTGGCATCGAATTACACGATGCATTTATGTTAGCGATGAATGAAGTGTTAACCATTCAAGTTAAAACCATTGCTATTCCTAAGCGCTTCACAGCAGCTATTCGTGATATTTGGATCTTACAGCATCGTCTACCCCGCTTTGGTGGTAAACGTGCACAGCGTGTTTACGCGCATGAGAAATTCCGAGCGGCCTTTGACTTTTTAGCATTAAGAGCACGTGTTGAACAAAGTCGCGAACTAGCCGAACTAACGGCATGGTGGGAAGAATATCAATTGCACAATAAATTGCCTGAGCACCAATATGCTCGTCAAAATGTCAACAAAGCAAAAGAATACAAACCAGAAGCAAATCAACCCACTAAAAAGCGTCGCTATAGCAAAGCCAAACGCAAACCTGCACCGAGTAAGATCAATGATTAGTTATATTGGTATTGGCAGTAACCAAGCACAGCCAATTGAACAAGCAAAACAAGCCATGACAGCACTTTCTAATATAAAAGACACACAATTACTAATGTGTTCATCTTTATACCGAAGTGCGCCTATGGGCCCGCAGGATCAACCAGATTATATCAATGCTGTTGCTAAACTAGAGACAACCCTATCTGCGCTTGAACTACTCGATGCATTACAGGTCATTGAACAGGAACAAGGACGAGAGCGCAAAGCATTGCGTTGGGGCCCGCGAACTTTAGATTTAGATATTCTTTTGTATGCCGATCAAGTGATAGAAAACGAGCGTTTAACCGTCCCTCATTATGGAATGAAAGAGCGTGAGTTTGTGCTTTACCCACTATTTGAAATAGCACCAACATTAAAAATGCCCAATGGCACTTCTTTGATCGAGATACTTAAACATTGTGATAAAAATGGTTTGACCGCTATTACAGGTTGAATTAATTAATCACCTCAGTAAAATCATGCAACCATTCCCCCACTGCTAGTTAGGAGCAATAATGGCTAAAGTAAACGTTTCGCGTTTAGCTAAAATGAAACAAGAGCAAGAAAAAATTACTTGTATCACCGCATATGATGCGAGTTTTGCAGCTATTTTTGATCAAGCAGGTATTCAAGTTTTATTAGTAGGAGACTCATTAGGCATGGTATTGCAAGGGCATGACTCTACCTTACCAGTGACTGTAGAGCATATTGCCTATCACACATCAGCCGTGGCTAGTACAACAGAGAAATCTTTAATCATTGCCGACTTACCGTTTATGTCTTACGCAACACCAGAACAAACTTATACCAATGCAGCAACGTTAATGCGCGCAGGTGCCAATATGGTCAAGCTTGAAGGTGGAACTTGGTTAACAGCATCTGTAAAAGGTTTGATCGAACGCGGTACTCCTGTTTGTGGGCATTTAGGGTTAACACCGCAATCAGTGAATGTTTTTGGTGGTTATAAAGTCCAAGGCAGAGCCAATGAACAGGCAGATAAATTACTTGAAGATGCCCTCGCATTACAAACAGCAGGCATTCAATTGTTAGTGCTTGAATGTGTGCCTGTTGCTTTAGCTGAGCGAGTGACTAAAGCGTTACATATTCCTGTTATCGGCATTGGCGCAGGAACTGAAACAGACGGTCAAATATTAGTAATGCACGATGCCTTTGGTATCTCAGCTGGTTTTTGTCCTAAATTTTCTAAAAACTTTTTAGTAGAGACCGGTGATATTCGTCGTGCTGTTGTGCTTTATAAAGAACAAGTAGAAAATAAAATTTTCCCAGGCGCTGAGCATAGCTTTTATTAACGCCAACAACCGCTATTATTAGCAACTTTTTTTGTTAAGAGTTAACCATGCAAATAATTAAAGATCCAACTTTACTGCGTAATGAAATAAAAAAAATGAAGCAGCAAGGTGCTCAAATTGGTTTTGTACCTACCATGGGCAATTTACATCAAGGGCACTTAACCCTTGTTAAAGAAGCTCAACAGCATGCCAATGTTACTGTTGTCAGTATTTTTGTTAACCCAATGCAGTTTAACAATGCAAATGACCTTGCTAACTATCCTAAAACATTAGATGCCGATTGTGCCAAGCTTGAACAAGCTGGGGTTGATATTGTATTTATCCCCTCTGCGCAGGCCATTTATCCAAATGGACTAAATTCACAAACGGTTGTTGAAGTACCTGGTATTTCGGATTGTTTAGAGGGTGAATTACGTCCAGGACATTTTCGCGGTGTAAGCACCATTGTTGCTAAACTATTTAATTTAGTACAGCCCGATGTTGCCTGCTTTGGAGAAAAAGATTTTCAACAACTGTGTGTAATAAAGCAAATGGTTATTGATTTAGCTATGCCTATTGAAATTATTGCAGTTGCTACCGTTAGAGAAACTTCGGGTTTAGCGATGAGTTCTCGCAATAATAAGTTATCAGTCGATCAAAAAATAATTGCACCAAAAATTTCAGAAGTGATGCATGACCTTGGACAAAAAGTACAAGTAACCCCTGAAAATAGTAAGCAATTGATTGAAGATGCAAGCCTATCTTTAAACAAAGTAGGCTTTAAAACTGATAAAATTCATGTGGTTGACCCACTTACATTGGCACCTTTAAACTCAGACAGTAAACAAGCTGTGGTGTTAATGGCCGCTTTCTTAGGAGAGACTCGCTTAATTGATAACTTAGTTGTTAATTTGCACCAATAAAGTTTTTACTTTATAGTCGCCCCTGTTGAAAAAACAAACATTTTAAATTTTTTAGAATCAAAGGTTTTGTATGAAAAAGACACTGCTAACAGGCAAATTGCACCAAGCGCGCGTTACCCATGCTGAATTAAACTACGAGGGTTCATGTGCAATCGATCAAGACCTCCTAGAGCAATCGGGTATTTTAGAATACGAACAGATTGAAATTTACAATATTGATAATGGCGCTCGTTTTTCAACGTATGCAATCGTTGGTGAACGTGGTTCAAAAATAATTTCTGTTAACGGTGCTGCAGCGCGTCAAGCTGCTGTAGGTGACCGTGTGATTATCTGTACTTACGCAAGTTTTGAAGCTGAAGAAATTAAAGGCCATAAACCAAGCCTAGTATATTTAGATAAAGATAATAACATTGTTCGTACAAGTAAAGATGTTCCAATCCAAGTAGCGTAGTCAACACTCAAATGCTCGACTAGATTGCAAAAGCCGCTCATATTTATTATTAGCGGCTTTTTTGTTTCTCTCCTCCCTGATAACGTCACATAACAAATACATTCCCATCTATTTTTAATCATTGATTGTTACTATAAGCCATTAATATTAAATGTTAGGAATTATCTGTGTTTCTTTTAGAGAATAATTTAGCACAACAAATCGTTGACCGTACAATGAAAATTATTGGGAACAATATTAATGTAATGAGTCATAGAGGCGTTATTATTGGTAGCGGAGACCCATTACGTATTGGTCAAACTCACGATGCAGCTTTACTCGCATTACAACATTCAACTACCATCGAGGTCACCAAAGAAAGTAGCCTTTCTCTAAAAGGAGTATTACCAGGTATCAACCTCGTCTTACAAGTTAATGGGCAAGTCATTGGTGTAGTCGGGATCACTGGCGATCCTGATGAATGTAGAAAATATGCTGATTTAGTTAAAATGACAGCGGAAATGATAGTAGAACATGCCGGCTTAACAGAGCAATTACAATGGGATAGAAGACATAGAGAAGAGTTTATAACTACTTGGATCAATGCAAAAACAAATGACCCCAAATTATTAGGTTGGGCAAAAAAAATTGATATCGATATTTCTGCTCCTCGTATTGCCGTCTTGATCCGCTTTCGAGAAACTCACCAACCTATTAGTTTGCAAGGTATACGTAAGATAGTTGAATTATTAGAATATCCGATACGAGATAATCTTGTCGCCGTTGTCTCCCTTAATGAAATAGTGGTATTAAAACCAGCAACGTTTTCCCATGGCCAATGGGATTGCCATGATGAAAATAGACGTATAGATTCATTATTTGCACGCTTAAAAGAATACGAGATAACAGATGTTGATATCGCTTTAGGACATTATTTTGATGGTGAGGGGGCTATTGCACGTTCCTATGAAAGTGCACAACTAACATTAGAATGGGGACTAATACATCAGCCAGAAAGACATAAACATCTTTATGAAGAACTCCGCTTGCCTGTATTGCTTTCACCATTACATAAAAGTTGGCAGGGTGCTCACTTATGTCAACCTTATCAAGTATTGGTACAAGAAGATAAAAATGGACAGCTGGCCAAAACACTCATTGCTTTATTTCAACATCGCTCTTTAACGGAATGTGCAAACAGCCTATATATCCATAGAAATACATTACGATACCGAATAAATCGTATTCACAGCATTACTAATGTTGATCCGGAAACAGTAAGCGGTTTATTAGAGCTATATCTAGGATATTTACTCGAAAGGTGAAATAGAACCAATACTATTGTGCAATTGCACAAAGTAACCATCGATTTGTAAGAAAAATTTGTCACCAAAGCCTAAAGACTTTAGTTGATTGAAGCTCAATAATAACTCCACTAAATAAACTAGCTGTTCAACTAAACAACGGAGTTATGATGAGCTTAATACTAATTTTAATAGGCGTTATCGCCTTTATAGTAGTGACCACTACAAAATATAAACTACATCCCTTTTTGGCGTTACTATTATCAGCTTTTATCGCCGCTTTTGCTTATGGCTTACCTTCGTCAGAAATAGCAAAAACAATCGCAAGTGGCTTCGGCGGTATACTGGGCTATATTGGATTAGTCATTGTTTTAGGCACGATCATAGGGGTTATTCTAGAAAAAAGTGGTGCAGCTATTACCATGGCTGAATATGTGATTAAAGTACTTGGAGAACGCTTTCCAACGTTAACCATGACAATCATCGGTTATATTGTTTCTATTCCTGTATTTTGTGACTCTGGTTTTGTCATACTCAATTCGTTAAAAGAATCATTAGCAAATCGTTTACAAACATCAAGCGTTGCCATGAGTGTCGCATTAGCAACGGGCTTATACGCAACTCACACGTTTATCCCACCGACCCCAGGCCCCATTGCAGCCGCAGGTAACCTAGGTTTAGAGTCAAACTTGGGATTAGTAATTGCTGTTGGTATTGTTGTCGCAGCAGTTGCTGCATTAGCAGGTACATTATGGGCAAACAGATTTAAAGATGTTGAACCAGATGCAATACCTGATGAAACACAGGCAACGCAACAATCATGGACAGAACTTAAAGCATCCTACGGCGTATTGCCTACAGCTGCACAAGCTTTCGCACCTATATTTATTCCTATTCTATTAATATGTGGCTCATCAATTGCTAAATTCCCAAGCCAACCATTAGGCAATGGCATCATCTTCGATATATTGGTCTTTTTAGGTGCCCCAATTAGTGCCCTGTTGATTGGTTTGGGCTTTGCATTACGGTTATTAAAATCTGAGAAGAAGTCAATTGAACTCGGTGAACATATTAGTAAAGGGATCACGGTAGCAGCACCGATTCTTTTAATCACCGGTGCCGGTGGTGCATTCGGAGCGGTGTTAAAAGCCACGCCTTTAGGCGAGTATTTAGGGGTTACGTTAACCGGATTAGGGATCGGGATTTTTATGCCATTTATCGTTGCAGCTGCATTAAAATCGGCACAAGGATCCTCAACGGTCGCTTTAGTAACAACTTCAGCTCTTGTTGCACCATTATTACCACAGTTGGGGTTAGATTCCGAAATGGGTAGAGTATTAACAGTGATGGCGATTGGTGCCGGTGCAATGACAGTTTCACATGCCAATGATAGTTTTTTCTGGGTGGTTTCTCAGTTCAGTAAAATGTCCGTAGGCTTAGCTTACCGGGCACAAACAATGGCGACGTTGGTACAAGGTATTACCGCAATTATCTGTGTTTATTTATTAAGTTTAATATTGTTATAAATAAGAGGTTGATATGAAAATAGTCATTGCTCCAGATTCATTTAAAGAAAGTTTAACCGCCAAGCAAGTCTGTCGTGCAATTGAAACTGGCTTTAAACGTGTTTTCCCAGATGCGAGCTATGACTTAATACCTGTCGCTGACGGTGGTGAAGGTACCGTACAATCTTTGGTTGATGCTACAAATGGTCAGCTAATCCACCTTAAAGTTACAGGGCCTATAGCACAGCCTGTGGATGCCTTTTATGGGTGGTTAGGAGATGACAGCAATACGGCGATTATTGAAATGGCCGCTGCAAGTGGCTTACATCATGTTCCAGCTTCCTTACGAGATCCTAAAAAAACGTCCAGTTACGGTACAGGAGAATTAATAAAAGCAGCATTAGATCAAGGTGCGAAGAAAATTATTATTGGGTTAGGAGGCAGTGCGACTAATGACGGTGGTATCGGTATGTTAAGCGCACTCGGCATACAGTTTATAGATAAGCATGGGCAACTGATAGAAACTAATGGTGCAGGCTTACATCACATTGACGCTATCGATATTAACGGGTTAGATAAACGGTTAACGAGTTGCGAAATATTGGTAGCTTGTGATGTAGATAACCCTCTTTGTGGGGAACACGGTGCAAGCCATGTATTTGGCCCTCAAAAAGGGGCTACAGATGAAGATATTCAATATTTAGATGTTGGCTTAAAACATTATGGACAGTGTATTAAACAACAATTTAATATTGATGTGCTTAACCAAGCAGGATCTGGTGCTGCAGGCGGAATGGGTGCTGGATTAATAGCATTCACCAATGCGACGTTAAAACCGGGTATTGATTTAGTATTGGATGCAGTTCAATTGAGTCAATATATGCCTAATACAAATCTAGTGATCACTGGTGAAGGCCGTATTGATAACCAAACGATTTATGGCAAAACACCGATGGGGGTTGCTAAAATAGCAAAAAAATTTGATATCCCGGTGATTGGTGTTGCGGGTAGTTTAGGCAAGCATCATCAAGCAGTTTATTCATGTGGAATAGATGCGGTATTTGCTTGTATTCCAGGGGTAATGCCTTTAGAGCAAGCATTTGCAGAAGCGCAAACTAATCTTGAAAATTTATCTGAAAATATTGCTAAATGTTGGTCTATCAACTCCTTGTAATGGCACGCTAACTAAATATTATAGCTAATCTTAAAGCCATATTAAACAAAGATAAAAGTGTTATTGAAGGTTGCACACGCAACGGCTCTAGTAGCCATTACTTTAATAACAGCCACTATGAAAATAAGGGGGCTTTTTTGATAAACGTTATTAACTTTTTAAATTGCGCTTTAAAATAACTACTACGCTCTCTAAGTAGAATGAAACAAATAACAAAGTAAATACTTGGCTCGATTAAGCCCGACTTTACTGACCAGTAATAATGTACTGTGCCCAGTAAAACTGCGATGTAAACCCAACGGTGTAAACTAAACCAAGCCTGTTTCATTTTACGCTTAATTGAAGTGATTGAAGTAATACTAAGTAACAACAAAATGATCCAAGCTAACATGCCTAAACTTAAGTATGGTCGTTTAATTACTTCATCAAATAATAAAAATACTTCCCAATTTAACTCTAACCATAAAAATGCAATTAAGTGCAAGCATAGCCAAGCAAACGAATATAAGCCTAAAACACGCTTTATACGCCCTAATAGAGGCTGTTTAAAGCGTTTACTAATGGGGGTTATCGCAAGCGTTATTAACAAGTAATTTAAACCTGTTTTCCCCAAGAAATGGATCATCTCTTTAACAGGGTCTGCACCTAACTGATTACTATCAATTAACAGGTAGAAATACAATAACACCGATAGCGAAGCGATATGAATAATCGCTTTTATGAATGTTATCGCCAAAGGTGGTATTTTGTTCATGATTAATGCGCTCTGGTATAAGTTTATAAGGTTAACGAGATCAGGTTTAAAAATTACGTAGAAGATCCATACCTTTATACAGATGGCCCACTTCTTCCTCATAACCGTTAAACATTAATGTTTTTTGTCGAGTTTGTTGGAATACGTTTCCTTCACCGATAAAGCGTTCGTTTGCTTGGCTCCAACGAGGGTGATCAGCTCGCGGATTAACATTAGCAAAAAAACCATACTCATCAGGGCCAAGCGCTTGCCATGTATTAATGGGTGCTTTATCTGTTAGCGTTATTTTTACAATTGATTTAATGCTTTTAAAACCATACTTCCAGGGCACAACCAAGCGAATAGGCGCTCCATTTTGCGGTGCTAATGTTTTGCCATAGAGACCAACAGAAAGCAATGCAAGCGGGTTCATAGCTTCTCCAATGGTTAAACCTTCCACATATGGAAAGTTAATACTGCCCCCGACGAACCTAGAAGCTTGCCCACGCATTTGGTCTGGGTCAAACACAGTTTCAAAGCGCACATACTTAGCATCGGACTTAACACCCGCTTGCTTTAATAGCGTTGCCAAAGTAAAACCTAACCAAGGAATATTCATAGACCAAGCTTCAACACAACGCATGCGATATAAACGTTCTTCGATATCGAATTTTTTCAGTAAGTCTTCGTAGTTTAATGTTTGTGGGTTATCCACTAAGCCATCAATAGTTAATGACCAAGGATCAACTTGAAATTGCTGACTATATTGAGCGGGATCCCCCTTCCCAGTGCCAAATTCGTAAAAGTTATTATATTGAATAACTTTATCTTCAGGCGTCAGTGATGTGAGCGATTGGTAATTAGTATTTTTAGTAAATGATAATGCAGAGCGTTGGAATAATGCATTTTTATCCTGATCATTGCCACTAGAAAAAATATCGAAAACACTGGCACTAGCAGGTTTAATAAAAGGGATAGTTAAAGCAGCAAGGCCTAGACCTTTGATAATATGGCGGCGCTCTTTATAGACTGACTCGCCAGTTAATTGTGATTCTTTTAATTGCGACTTTTTAGTGTGTTTTATTAGCATCTTTTATCCTCACTCAGTTTTCACTTCGACTGTATAAAAAAATAGACCGCTAAAACACACTTTATATTTCATGTGATTAAAAAATAGTGAAAGTTTATAGGCCTCCCCTATTTATAAATCACAGGTTATAAATCACAGGTTAAACGCAAAGACTGCTGACCGCTTGCCCAATATTTACGTTCAAAAGGTGTAATTGCTTGTTCTGCAGTATAAATTTCAGTCTTACTATCAACGTTAGCTAATTGTAATGCCCGTTGAAACTCTTCAACATAAGTAAACCAATTGCTGCGCAAATCAAGTTGACCACCTAATTTAATTATCGATGGAAAAACCGCACTTCCATGCCAACGACGTTGTAAATGTTTAGATTTAGGCCATGGGTTAGGATAGAGCAAATAATGATGTGAAAGAGTCCAATTTGCTTCCACCGCTAGACGCCAAAAATCATTTAAATTAACTTGCAATAAACGATAATTATCTAAGTCTTCAATAGAAGATTCTCCATCACTAGGATGTTTTGATAACCGGTCTGCAGATTTATCCATTCCCAATACAATCGCCTCGGGATGTGCTTTTGCAATATGGTAAGTACTTTCACCAACACCACAGCAAGAGTCGAATATAATCGGTTTAGCTTGTTGCTCAACCCACTTTTCAACTTCCTTAAACGCTTCTAGAGTATGCGTTTGGTAAGGCTTTTTAAAGTCATGCTGTAAATGCTTTAACACCACTTCATCTAATTTCTCGTGTAACCCCACTTGATTAGACGTAATAATTCTTGAGTCACCAGTAATGTCATTCATGAACGAATACCTGCGCCTTTTTTAAGTAATACGGCAGCTAACGTGTAACCGATAATGATAAAAGTAAATATCACGGTAAATGACCAAATTACAGGCACATCAGAGATGCCTAGAAACCCATAACGGAAAGCGTTGATCATGTAAAAAACCGGATTAAAATGAGACACGCCTTGCCAAAAATCAGGAAGCAGTGAAATAGAATAAAAAACACCACCAAGATACGTTAAAGGTGTTAACACAAAGGTAGGAATAATACTAATATCATCAAAGGTTTTAGCGAAAATTGCATTCAATAAACCACCGATAGAAAAAAGAATAGAAGTACAAAGTACACTCGCTATCAATACCAATACATTATGGATATGTAAATCAACGAAGAACAAAGAAACTAAAGTAACAATAAACCCAACCATCAAACCTCGCGCAACACCGCCTCCAACATATCCCCAAATAATAAGATAGTTTGGAACCGGTGCGACTAGCAATTCTTCAATATTACGCTGGAATTTAGCACTAAAGAATGACGAAGCTACATTTGAGTAAGAGTTGGTGATCACTGACATCATGATCAAACCGGGAACGATAAAGGCCATATAGCTAAACCCATTCATTTCACCAATTCTTGCCCCAATAAGGTTACCAAAAATAACAAAATATAAAGACATAGTAATAGCAGGTGGGACTAGTGTTTGCACCCATATACGCAAGAAGCGATTAACTTCTTTAGTCCAGATACTTTTAACTGCTATCACATATTGTTTATTTAGCATCAATAACTCCATTTTTAACTAACTCTAAAAATAATTCTTCTAAGCGATTGGATTTGTTTCTAAGGCTTTTGACTTCAATACCTTGCTTTGTTAATAATTCAAAAACATGGTTCAATGAATGGGCTTTAGCTAACTCTAATTCGACAGTCCGATCATCGATTATGGTTAGTTTGTAATCTTTAGTTTCTGGCAAATGTGCGGTAGAGTTAACATCTAAAATGAAAGTCTCATTCTCTAAACGACCAATTAACTCCTTCATGCTGGTATTAATTACTAATTCGCCTTTATTAATTATACCAATGTTACGGCATAAACTTTCCGCTTCTTCTAAATAGTGAGTTGTTAAAATAATAGTCACCCCCTGTTTATTGAGTTGAGTTAAAAACTCCCACATCGAGCGACGTAATTCAATATCAACACCTGCAGTCGGTTCATCGAGGATCAATAATTTTGGTTCATGCATTAATGCTCTGGCAATCATCAGACGTCGTTTCATCCCCCCAGATAACTCTCTTGCAGGTTCATTGCGTTTTTCCCATAAGTCGAGTTGCTTTAGATACTTTTCTGCTCTGATAAAAGCTTCTTTTCGCGGCGTACCATAAAAGCCCGCTTGATTAACTAATATCTGTAATGGCGGTTCGAATGGATTGAAGTTAAATTCCTGTGGTACTAAACCAATTTGGCTTTTGGCAGCTTCAAGTTGTGTATCGATGTCATAGCCGAATACGCGTACCTGGCCTGAGCTTTTATTCACTAACGATGAAATAATACCTATAGTTGTTGATTTACCCGCACCATTTGGCCCTAACAGAGCATAAAAGTCGCCTTCAGCAACTTCTAGAGAAACACCTTTTAGGGCGACAACACCGCCTCTATAGGTTTTAGTTATATTTTGAAGTTCGATTGCATTCATTACAATATAAGCCTTAGTGATTGATCGTTCATGCGTTGCAATAATGAAATTGGAGCGATGATTGAAAATATGGAATAACAGTAAATTGTAACATTAATAGCTAATAAAAATAGGATTAACAAATACTGAAAAATTGTAAGGGTTTATTAATATAAAGTTTAATGAGAGTGTTCAATTAGCCAGTATTATATAATTTATTAATAATGAACCGAGATGTTAAAGGCGCATAAAAACGTCCAAATCAATATTCAACTTAAAGCAAAGACCCTTTCAAATAATACTAAAATCGATAAAGCAAAAAAATTCAGAAAAATATTCCACTAAAAAACTTCTTTACTAAGCTGTCACGGTTGATTTATGACAAACACCTCTTAATGAGTAAATTTTTAATTATATTTACTAAAGATAATGTAACATCTGCCGATACATTTTTTTGTAACTTTGTAAGTTTTAGTAAAAAAACACAAAAAAATGAACAAGTTAAAAAAATAGTAACGCGCATGGCGCATGAGATGGCCCCAAAAAATCAATTCGCACTGAAAGCCTAATATTGGCGATGACCGTTGCATTTAAAAAAGTGCTTCATGGAGAAGATATGAAAGAAGTTAGATTCCGTAATGTAGATAAACTATTTATAAAGATGTCTATTAATGACAAGTTTTGGATCATTTTAGGTTTATTTTTAATTGTGTTAACAGCGCTGTCATTTAGTCGATACCAAAATGATTTACAACAAATCGAAAAACAATCAATGCTTGCCTTAGAAGGTGAGTTGTCAGGTATAGTTTTAGCATTGGAGTCTAGTAAACAACTAAGCAAGTTGAACTCATTTAATATAACAGAATCCAGTTCAAAAAAAGTATCTTCCCGAAGTAAAGAAAAATTAACAGCCGTTATTCAAATTAATTCCGAAAAATATGTTTCATTAACTAAAGCGGTATCATCACAAGAAAAAGCAGCAAAACAACAAGCCTTAAATTCTTTGTACTTATCATACCTTTGGATACTCCCCTTTGCTCTTGTTCTGTATTGGACCGCAACTTTTCTCGGAGGCGCATTATGGGTATTATGGAATACGACTGAAAATATTTCCAAAGGTGACCTAACTTCTCGTTTAGGCTTTCACCCTGGTAGAGATGAGTTTGGCACCATTGGCTGTGCACTTGACGATGCGATGGACACTTTAACTGAATTAGTAGAGATAGTTAAAGAGAATGCAGAAACACTTCATCACGCTTCATCTTCTTTTGCGAATGAAACACGTCAAAGCGAAGAACATATCAACAATCAACATGTTTCGCTCGATGCGATAGCTACAGCTATGGAAGAAATGACAGCATCATCACAAGAAGTCACCGACGTTTCTAAAAAAGCATCACATCAGATTGAAAATAATTCAGAATATATTAAACAAAGTGACAACCGCGTGCAGCATGCAGTGAAAGAGATCCAACAATTATCTTCTTATATCGAGCAAACATCTGACTCAGTGATCACTTTGCAAGAGAATACGATAAAAATTAATGACGTAGTCACAACCATCAACTCTATTTCAGAACAAACTAATTTACTTGCGCTTAATGCAGCAATTGAAGCAGCCCGAGCAGGAGAAATGGGGAGAGGTTTTGCAGTTGTTGCCGATGAGGTTAGAACCTTAGCGGGTCGGACTCAATCTGCAACACTTGAAATTCAATCAATGATTGAGAACTTACAGTTAGAAACCAATAACATTTCAAATATGACTCAAAATACTGTCAAACAAGCACAAATAAGCCGAGAATTGATTGTAGAGATTGGCAGCGATGTTAATTCTATTAAAGAATCTTCACAAACGATCAATGACATGAGCTATCAAATATCTGTTTCTTCGGAAGAGCAAAGCTCAGTCTCTAATAATATTTCAGAGGAACTGAGTGGTATTCGCTTACAATCTAATACAGTTAAAGACTTAGTAAGTCAGTCTGCGAAAGGCGTAGTTAAATTATCTAGCGCATCGGAAAATTTAGGAAAAATTCTAGCTCGCTATCAAACTAAATAGATAATTTACGTTATCTATTTAGCGATATATACCCGTTATCTTTCAATTTCTAAAAGTCAGTAAACCGCAAGGTAGACCGATAATGGATAATATTGACAACGGGTATGCATCGCACAAGGATTAAAATAAATAATTATAAATATGAAAAACGCTGCTTAATCGGTGAATCTAACTTATTTGATGATACGTTAAATGTTTTATCTGCAATGGTCTGATCATTCAATGTTATAGTCATACGCCACGGGCCACATTTATCTTCAATGGGAGCCCAAATAGTATCTCCCAGATAAAAGTCCCAATCATTATTGGTAATATGTACTTCTCCAGTAAATGCAGGTCGAACATTTCCTTTAACATCATAAATACCAGGATGATCGATACAGTAAAAAGCTTTTTTACCGCGAGCATTTTTCACATTAATGATAAATCCAAACTCAATATCAATTTCCGCAGGAATATCAGTTGTAAATTCAAGTACTTTAGGTAAAGCTTTAGATTTAGCTTCCCATTTAGAATGAATACCATAGGTTTGCATCTTGATCTCAGGCTTTTTCTTGGCCATATTTTCCCGCTCATTAATAACTATATGAAGAATTATAGCCAATAAAGAACTTATAAAATAGAGACTTGTGCGGAAGTACTTATAAGCCTAAGTCTTCTTTACACACAAAACCTACTATTCTAAACAACAATTAATATGAAGAGCTTCACACTCATAAAACGATACTGTGCATCATTCACCGTATCAATGGCATTGAAGGATTGCTATTACGTACGCTTTGCCCATCTCATGCTCGAGGTCTCCAGAGCTCTAAACGAAAAGCCCCTGCTGACATCAGTCAACAGGGATTGTTCTGAATACTATGCAAGCTTGGCGATGGGTGGAGATTGCTCATTACCCATCGCTGTCGCGATATCACCAGGGCACACAGAGCTTAGCCCGCTCATAAGACGATGCTGACCGCATCATTCACCCCTATCTATCGCACTAAAGGATGGCCACTGTGTTGCTACCCGTCACCTTTCCATGTTCAAGTAGGTTATTATTCAAAAGCCCTAACGAAAAAAACCCTGTAGACAGAGTCTACAGGGTTTGTTCTGAATACTATGCCAGCTTGGCGATGGAACGGTCGTCGCAGAGCTCCTCCGCTCGTCAACCTTGCCTGTCGGCAAGCTCGCCCTACTTTCTGCGTAGCTCATAAATCAACACAATTAAAAAAGCCCCACCGGAACTAACCAGTGGAGCTATTTTAAATTAGGCGCTTGGCGATGGGTGGAGATTGCTCATGACCCATCGCTATCGAGATATTCGCCCTACTGTCGCATAAAAGGCAAGCAACTGCGTTGCTACCCTTCACCTTTCCATGTTCAAGTAGGTTATTATTCAAAAGCCCTAAACGAAAAAAAACCTGTAGACAGAGTCTACAGGGATTGTTCTGAATACTATGCCAGCTTGACGATGGAACGGTCGTCGCAGAGCTCCTCCGCTCGTCAACCTTGCCTGTCGGCAAACTCGTCCTACTTTCTGCGTAGCTCATAAATCAACACAATTAAAAAAGCCCCACCGGAACTAACCAGTGGGGCTATTTTAAATTAGGCGCTTGGCGATGACCTACTTTCGCATGGGGAGACCCCACACTATCATCGGCGCAGCT
>NZ_JACJDP010000099.1:0-667 GCF_014163575.1 Psychromonas sp. SR45-3 | reverse complement strand
AACAGCGGGGAAGTTGTAACCACATTGAGTAATGTTTCGCTACGCTCGATCTGACTGTTTTATGCTTTATTCGTAGTATTGTTCGTCTGCGCTCGCTGTGGCTTTATTAATAACTGTAACTTGGTATTTCGCCCTTGCGGCGACTTTACTTTCTTTGAACAGCAAATAAAGTAAGCAAAGAAAGCTGTCACCGAATCGCTTTCTTATCCAATCAATGAAGCTCTTTCTTTATGCACCACTTCATACGGCGCGTCCATGCGCCGAATGAAGTTACAGCAAACGTCCTGTTTGCTGTTGCAGAAAGAGCGTCATCGCTTGGGAAAGCTCAACGGCGGGGGAGTTGTAGCCACATTGAGTATCGATATTTATTGTTAACTATTTGAGCTTATTAAGATCAACCATTGGATGTCCCGTACTTTTCTTTACTCAAAATAAGTAAATGACTTGGGAAAGCTTAACAGCGGGGAAGTTGTAACCACATTGAGTAATGTTTCGCTACGCTCGATCTGACTGTTTTATGCTTTATTCGTAGTATTGTTCGTCTGCGCTCGCTGTGGCTTTATTAATAACTGTAACTTGGTATTTCGCCCTTGCGGCGACTTTACTTTCTTTGAACAGCAAATAAAGTAAGCAAAGAAAGCTGTCACCGAATCGCTTTCTTATCCAA
>NZ_JACJDP010000098.1:0-705 GCF_014163575.1 Psychromonas sp. SR45-3 | reverse complement strand
AGGCATAATAGCTACATCGAGTGAGGAAACAGCGGTAACGCATTAACCACTCATTCAATACAAATATGTATCAACAAATTATTTAAGGTATTCAAAATGAAAAAATTAACAACTCTAGCAGCAACCCTACTTATCAGCTCAAGCGTTTTTGCTGGTACACAAGTCGTTCATTCTGACAAAAACTTCAGCACTGATGCATTCACAAATAAAGCAGCAGCTTATGAAGCTGGTTTTAATTACGTAAACCAACTTAAACAGTTACCTGAAAACAAATTACGTCACGAGTTGGTTCTTATCTCCACAACACCAACTAAAGACTTAAAAATTAAAGATACTCGCATATCAATTGAAGAATTTGCACAAACACGTGGACAAGTAGAATACCGCGCTATTGTCAATGTAGATTACAACTACAAAGCTTTAAGAAGTGATAACTAATCAACGCTTCAAAATAGAAACAAAAAAGCACGAAAAAAACAAAGAATAGAAAATAGCGTAAGTCGCGAACGCCAATAGGTAGCGACAACAACATAAAGCTTATAAATAGATAGCTTATAAACAAATTATTAGGGGCACTACAATGAAAAAATTAACCACAGTATCAGCACTAGCAGCAACATTATTAATCAGTTCAAGCGTTTTTGCAGCATCACAAGTTGTGCATTCAGACAAAACATTCAGCACTGATGCCTTCACAGATAAAGC
>NZ_JACJDP010000097.1:0-708 GCF_014163575.1 Psychromonas sp. SR45-3 | reverse complement strand
AAGCGATACTTGGGATTGTCGAGATTGCGTCATAACAAATTACCTCCGTGCATACAAAACTGCATCACTAAAAGATAGTTTGGTTCTGAATATTGGTCAAAGTTATTGGGTGTCCAGAACTAGTTCTTATAGGCAGAAGTATATTCTGATGTTTCAACACTTTTAGCTATTTTGGCTCGAATAGGATTCAGATCGACATAGGCCATACAGGTTAATAATGCACCTTCGTCTAATAGAGCCTGTGACTTAAAGCGTCCTTCCCAGAACCGCCCCGTACAATCATCTTCTTTGTTGGCTTTGCGTGCAATGAACTCATTAAGACAACGCATAAACCATGATATATCTGCTAAACGGTCACGCCAACCATTGATGATATTAAGTGCCGCTTTATTTTCTGTAATAGATACTGTCTGCTCCTTTAACCATCGGTCAACTAAGCTTGGTATTGAATATAGGTATCCCCATCTCTGGCAAACCTGTTCATCACTAAGCAATTGATTTTCCTGCTCATCAATGTGTAATACCAAATGGTAATGATTGGACATAATGGCATAGGCACAAATGTTAATACTGAAAATAGATACGAGTTGATGCATGCGTTCAACCATCCATTGGCGGCGATGTTCAAATGATTGACCTGTATATTTATCTTCACCGCATAAATAAGCTCGGCGAACACAACGAGAAATACAATGGTAATAGGGTGTA
>NZ_JACJDP010000096.1:0-725 GCF_014163575.1 Psychromonas sp. SR45-3 | reverse complement strand
GCAGCTTACGCAGCGGCTTATCCTGAACTAGCTGCTGAATACAAACGTCGTGTTAACAACGAATTACCTGCTGAGTGGGAAGCTAAGTCTTCTGCTTACATTGCTGACTTACAAGCTAACCAAGGTAATATCGCTACGCGTAAAGCTTCACAAAACTGTATCGAAGCTTACGGCGCAATCTTGCCAGAGCTATTAGGGGGGTCAGCTGATTTAGCGCCATCTAACTTAACCATGTGGTCTGGTACGAAAGCGATTACGGCTGATGATGCAACGGGTAACTATATACACTATGGCGTACGTGAGTTTGCAATGGTGGCTATCATTAACGGTATCGCACTACATAAAGGCTTTGTGCCTTACGGCGCAACATTCTTAATGTTCATGGAATATGCACGTAACGCGCTACGTATGTCTGCAATAATGAAGCAACGTTCAATTCAAGTGTTTACGCATGACTCAATCGGTTTAGGTGAAGATGGTCCAACTCATCAACCTGTAGAGCAAATTGCAAGCTTACGTTTAACACCAAATATGAACACATGGCGTCCATGTGACAGCGTTGAATCTGCTGTTGCTTGGAAATTTGCGATTGAATCAGTTGATGCACCGTCATCACTTATCTTTAGCCGTCAAAACTTGAAACCACAAGCACGTGACGCACAGCAATTAGCTGACGTTGTGAAAGGTGGTTATGTATTGATTGATTCAGCAACACCAGCTGAAAT
>NZ_JACJDP010000095.1:0-725 GCF_014163575.1 Psychromonas sp. SR45-3 | reverse complement strand
ATTTCAGCTGGTGTTGCTGAATCAATCAATACATAACCACCTTTCACAACGTCAGCTAATTGCTGTGCGTCACGTGCTTGTGGTTTCAAGTTTTGACGGCTAAAGATAAGTGATGACGGTGCATCCACAGATTCAATCGCAAATTTCCAAGCAACAGCAGATTCAACGCTGTCACATGGACGCCATGTATTCATATTTGGTGTTAAACGTAAGCTTGCAATTTGCTCTACAGGTTGGTGAGTTGGACCATCTTCACCTAAACCGATTGAGTCATGCGTAAACACTTGAATCGAACGTTGCTTCATTATTGCAGACATACGTAGCGCGTTACGTGCATATTCCATGAACATTAAGAATGTTGCGCCGTAAGGTACAAAGCCTTTATGTAGTGCGATACCGTTAATGATAGCCACCATTGCAAACTCGCGTACGCCATAGTGTATATAGTTACCCGTTGCATCATCAGCCGTAATCGCTTTCGTACCAGACCACATTGTTAAGTTAGATGGCGCTAAATCAGCTGAACCACCTAATAGCTCTGGCAAGATTGCACCGTAAGCTTCGATACAGTTTTGCGAGGCTTTACGTGTTGCAATATTGCCTTGGTTAGCTTGTAAGTCAGCAATGTAAGCAGAAGACTTAGCTTCCCACTCAGCAGGTAATTCGTTGTTAACACGACGTTTGTATTCAGCAGCTAGTTCAGGATAAGCCGCTGCGTAAGCTGC
>NZ_JACJDP010000094.1:0-730 GCF_014163575.1 Psychromonas sp. SR45-3 | reverse complement strand
AGGCATAATAGCTACATCGAGTGAGGAAACAGCGGTAACGCATTAACCACTCATTCAATACAAATATGTATCAACAAATTATTTAAGGTATTCAAAATGAAAAAATTAACAACTCTAGCAGCAACTCTACTTATCAGCTCAAGCGTTTTTGCTGGTACACAAGTCGTTCATTCTGACAAAAACTTCAGCACTGATGCATTCACAAATAAAGCAGCAGCTTATGAAGCCGGTTTTAATTACGTAAACCAACTTAAACAGTTACCTGAAAACAAATTACGTCACGAGTTGGTTCTTATCTCTACAACACCAACTAAAGACTTAAAAATTAAAGATACTCGCGTATCAATTGAAGAATTTGCACAAACACGTGGACAAGTAGAATACCGCGCTATTGTCAATGTAGATTACAACTACAAAGCATTAAGAAGCGATAACTAATCAACGCTTCGCAGTACAAAGAATAGAAACAAAAAAGTACGACAAAAAACAAAGAATAGAAAATAGCGTAAGTCGCGAACGCCAATAGGTAGCGACAACAACATAAAGCTTATAAACAGATAACTTATAAATAGTTAACTTATAAACAAATTATTAAGGGCACCAACATGAAAAAATTAACCACAGTATCAGCACTAGCAGCAACATTATTAATCAGTTCAAGCGTTTTTGCAGCATCACAAGTTGTGCATTCAGACAAAACATTCAGCACTGATGCCTTCACAGATAAAGC
>NZ_JACJDP010000093.1:0-736 GCF_014163575.1 Psychromonas sp. SR45-3 | reverse complement strand
GGCTCGTTTGGCACATGGATGTGCCGTAAGAGCCGGTGCGCTATAAAAGCCATTTATTATTTGGAGCAGAAAACGATCCGGTGTCAGTTTCTTTGCCTACTTTCTTTTCTGACAAAAGAAAGTAGGGTCGCCGCAAGGGCGAAACCAACGTAAATAAAGATCAAACTGCATCGACGAGCACAGACGAGCTAAAACCAAAAGCAAACTCATACAAAAAATAATACCCCAACTGCCACAATAAAACATCAACTCATCGTGGACGTACACCCCACCGTAAAGTTTTCCCAAATCATCAATGGCTTTTAGCAAAGACAAACAGGATGTTTGTCTTAGGCTCGTTTGGCACATGGATGTGCCGTAAGAGCTGGTGCGTTATAAAAGCCATTTATTATTTGGAGCAGAAAACGATCCGGTGTCAGTTTCTTTGCCTACTTTCTTTTCTGACAAAAGAAAGTAGGGTCGCCGACAGGGCGAAATCAACGTTAATAAAGATCAAACTGCATCGACGAGCACAGACGAGCTAAACACAAAACAATCCCAATAAAACAATTACTTCCCCCCCATGTTGAGCATATGGAGCGAGAATAAACAGCTAACAACGCATATACCATTGTAAGCGTCTAGCGAAGCACACCTAGTATCGATTTTCTGATTGTTTAAAAATATCTGCTCAATAATAAATTCGGAGCAGATAATGGAAACTTACAGAACAAACGCACAGTGGCAACAACTCTTT
>NZ_JACJDP010000092.1:0-775 GCF_014163575.1 Psychromonas sp. SR45-3 | reverse complement strand
GACAAAACATTCAGCACTGATGCCTTCACAGATAAAGCAGCGGCTTATGATGCTGGATTCGATTACATCGATTCACTTAACACATTATCTGCGAATGAGTTACGTCAAAAATTAATCGTTATCAGCGACACACCTGCAAACGATATTAAAATTGATAACACTAAAGTAACGATCCAAGAGTTTGCTCAAACACGTGACCAAGTCGCTTACCGTGCAGTAGTTGATGTGGATTACCACTTTTCGACTTTACGCTCAACTAACTAATTAACGGTTCGAGTTAAAGAAATCAAGTCGCTACTGCTAGCTAAATAAGCCAATGAGCGCTAGCGACAAACAGAATAAATCATCACTTATAAGAAAACATCACTTATAACAATAAGTGTTGATGACAACAGATTAATTAAGGGGATTCTCATGAAAAAATTTACAACATTAACAGCCATCGCAGCGACATTATTAGTAAGTTCAAGTGCATTTGCAGCGACACAAGTTGTGCATTCAGACAAAATGTTCACCACTGATGCCTTCGCAGATAAAGCATCCGCTTATGATGCTGGTTTTGATTACATCGATGGTCTAAAAAAATTACCTGCTAATGAATTACGTCACGAACTAACTGTGATCAGCAATTCACCAGCACAAGACTTAACCATTGATAAATCAAAAGTAACGATCCAAGAGTTCGCTCAAACACGTGATCAAGTTGCTTACCGTGCAGTGGTTGATGTGGATTACCACTTCACTACAATCAAAACACAAGACTAAATTAGTTTAT
>NZ_JACJDP010000091.1:0-778 GCF_014163575.1 Psychromonas sp. SR45-3 | reverse complement strand
GATAAAGTGAATAGTTACATGTGGGTCTATTGCTCAGGGCAAGACTCACCAGTCCCGAATCATCCTGTCCCTAATATCGTACTTTACGACTTCCACAATAGTCGCGCAGCCACCTGCGTGGTCGATTACCTTAATGGTTATCAAGGCTACTTGCATGTTGATGGCTATCAAGCTTATGGTAAAACGCAGGCTACCCTCGTAGGTTGTTGGGCGCATGCTAGGCGCAAGTTCATTGAAGCGAAAAAGCTACAAGGTAAACATAAAGCAGGTAAAGCTGATGTCGTATTGAGTCTCATCCAAAAACTGTATGGCGTTGAATCTCGTATTAAAGATAAAAGCATCGATGAAAAATATACAGCAAGGCAAGCTGATAGTTTACCTATTATTAATAAGCTAAACACCTGGCTTGAAGAGAATCAGCGACATTTAGTCGGTAACAGCAAGCTAATAGAAGCTGCTAACTATCTAACCAATCAATGGCACAAGCTGATACGCTACCTAGATGATGGTCGATTAAGTATTGATAACAATCGGGCAGAGCGTGCAGTAAAACCGTTTGTGATAGGACGAAAGAATTGGTTATTTAGCCAAACGACCAATGGTGCCCATGCTAGTGCGACACTTTACAGTATTGTAGAAACCGCCAAGGTAAATGGTCTGATCCCATTTGATTACGTCAATGCTTGCCTTGATGAACTGTGCAAACCAGAACCCGATATCGATAGCTTGTTACCATGGAATGTTAAAAAGTAGGTGTGGTTCGCTAGACGCTTACCTT
>NZ_JACJDP010000090.1:0-790 GCF_014163575.1 Psychromonas sp. SR45-3 | reverse complement strand
TAGAAGACAGTGATTTCGAGATATTCCTTAATTTATTAAATACCGTTTGTTCACGTTATAACTGGGTTATTCACGCTTATTGTTTAATGGATAATCACTACCACTTACTTGTAGAGACTCCCGATGCTAATTTGAGTAAAGGAATGCGCCAGTTAAACGGTGTATTTACGCAATCAATCAATAGAAAGTACGGTCGAGTAGGGCATCTTTTTCAAGGGCGCTATAAAGCTATTCTGGTTGATAAGGCTGCTTATTTATTAGAACTGTGTCGTTATATTATTTTAAATCCTGTGCGTGCAAAAATGGTTGATACTCCTGATGAATGGTTGTGGAGTAGTTGGCATTGTATGGTTGGAAAACAAGCCTCCCCAAACTGGTTAGCAACGGATGCGTTGTTAAATTATTTTGATAAAGAGCGGTCAGTAGCGATTGCAGAATATATTCACTTTGTAGAAGAGGGGGTTAATAAAACCATCTGGGATGATTTACAGCATCAAATATATTTAGGTGATGATGTCTTTGTAGAAAAACATCAAATATTAAAAGAATTACTTGAAGGGGATGTATCTGAAGTCCCCTTTAAACAACGTTCTTTGTCGCCACTGACGTTAAAAAGTTATCATGAACAATCCGATACTCGTAATGGAGCGATTATAAAAGCTTACCAATCAGGAGGATATACAATGAAAGAAATCGGTGATCATTTCAAAATACATTATTCATTAGTAAGCCGTATTATATCGGCTGATAAAAAGTAAGGTAATCGGTAATGCAAAATGAAAGACCTGAC
>NZ_JACJDP010000008.1:0-130596 GCF_014163575.1 Psychromonas sp. SR45-3 | reverse complement strand
ACCTTCGCCATTGTTTACAGAGAGTTGAGCCCGACGAGATGCTAGACTGCTTTATCGTGTATCAATATTGGGAGTTTTATTGTTGGGTTTTACCTTCTAAAAGAATTAGAAGTTGGTTGCGAGAGTAGGACTTGAATCTATGACCTTCGACATTGTTTACAGAGAGTTGAGCCCGACGAGGTACTAGACTGCTTCATCGCGTATCGCTATTTGAAGTTTTATTATTATGTGTTTTTTTCTTGTGATTATGTCTTCTAAAGAGTTTAGAAGTTGGTTGCGAGAGCAGGACTTGAATCTATGACCTTCGCCATTGTTTACAGAGAGTTGAGCCCGTCGAGGTACTAGACGACTCAAAAAAAATATCACTTTTATTTAAAAATATGATGTTTTCTTTTAAGGGATCTTCTAAAGAGATTAGAAGTTGGTTGCGAGAGCAGGATTTGAACCTACGACCTTCGGGTTATGAGCCCGACGAGCTACCAGACTGCTCCATCTCGCGTCCGGATTTGATATTTCTTTCTTATTCTTTAAACAAAAATTGGTTGCGAGAGCAGGATTTGAACCTACGACCTTCGGGTTATGAGCCCGACGAGCTACCAGACTGCTCCATCTCGCGTCCGGATTTAATGTTTCTTTTTCTAAAGCTTTTCATTTTAAAAATCGGCAGCGACAGTAATATTTTAATCTACGATCTTCGCCATTGTTTATAAAGAATTGAACTCGAGGAACTTTTCTTCTTGTAAACAAAATTTTCCAAAACATATTGGTTGCGAGAGCAGGATTTGAACCTACGACCTTCGGGTTATGAGCCCGACGAGCTACCAGACTGCTCCATCTCGCGTCCGATATATAAAACTTATACTTAAAAAGATTGGTTGCGATAGTAATATTTTAATCTACGATCTTCGCCATTGTTTATAGAGAGTTGAGCCCGATAAGCTTTTCTTCTCTTAAACAAGATTGGCTGTGATAGTAATATTTTAATCTACGATCTTCGCCATTGTTTATAGAGAGTTGAGCCCGATAAGCTTTTCTTCTCTTAAACAAGATTGGCTGCGATAGTAATATTTTAATCTACGATCTTCGCCATTGTTTATAGAGAGTTGAGCCCGATAAGCTTTTCTTCTCTTAAACAAGATTGGTTGCGAGAGCAGGATTTGAACCTACGACCTTCGGGTTATGAGCCCGACGAGCTACCAGACTGCTCCATCTCGCGTCCGTTTAAGTGCGGCGAATGATATAGAGATCACATTATATTGCAAGCGTTATTTACAGTATTGTAAGAAATTAGTAGTTGTTTGCTTGAATAGTGAACAAATTGGTGTTTTAAGGTGGCAGTTAGCTAGTATTCTGTTTTATAAGTAATAATTATCGTTTTTAGTGAAAATGCTTTATTAATGAGTTTGGATTCAAGTGAAAAGGGGGAATAAAAATGATGGGCCTCTTATAAGGATCATTTTATTGAGACAAACGCTGAAATTGCATTTATCATACAAATGTTTTCTAGGCATTAAAAAGCGTTCATTATTTTAAAGCTATTTTTTAATGGTCATCGTTTTAATGATCATAATTTGCATTAGTCATTTTTTAACGATGATCCTTATTATTTTGTTAAAAGCGTGAGCTATTGAATTATTAATGTTGAATCTACAATGCTAAATAATACTCGTCCCGTTTGAAATTAAGAGGTATATATGAAAAATAAGGATACAACACAGAGTGATTCAATCCTTGAGGATTTAACTGGTTTTCGTCCAAAAGAGTTTGTGATCATAATTGCTGTTGCGTATATGTCAGTATTGACTATTCCGATGGTTGTTGCGTCTTTGGGATTGCCTGCATTACCGGTTGTGATTGGGATCATGCTGATCCAATATTGTCTTTTATACTTTGTTGGTAAAACGCATGGCGGTAGTATTTTAAAAACCATGAGGAGTAATGGTTTTATCGGGTGGCTTATGTGGTTGGCATTATTATGTATGTTAATGCTACCTATTATTCATTTGTTGAATCTAGCAGGTTTGTTTTCAGGCAGTTCTGCATTGTAATTAAAGTGGGTGGGTAGTTTACTAGTATTGTTACCCATCACACTCATTAAGCATTCCATGTAACATGTTAAAATGGCTTACTTCTTCCTCGTAAGTTTTGTGTCTGTTTTATTAATGACGACTCTGCGTATTTTTTAACAATACCCTTGATTTTTAGTGGCAGAGCCCATACTTACTTTAAGATGCTTAATAGTTAAAAGCGGACTAATGATTAACCTCTTTAACGACATCAATTTACAATTCATAGTAAACCTTTTTTCTTCGTACCACGTATATAGTCTATTGATTAAAACTTTGTTGACGGTAAAAAATATAGTGTATTCATGTTTTTTTATTATTTTACGAATTTATTTGTAGGTCGTGTTGTCATATCGCAATCAATTATTAGCCTAGCCATTAGCGATACTAATGGTGTTATTTATTTTATTACTACTACAGTGAAACGGTTAACGAATTGGAAGTTAACTATTTTACGGAGATTTTTATGAAAAAATATATTATCGGTATGCTTTGTAGCGTGCTATTTTTATCTGCCTGTTCAGAGAAGATTTCGCCTACTCAGCAATTGATGGCTAACCCTACTGAAATTAAAATTACTTCTTTAGAGGATCTAGAAAAGGTATTCAATGATTTACATTATACGCCTGGTTATTGGGATAAAGGCTCAAAGGAGGTGCCGCGTTTAACCTTTGAGGGGATTAGCCCTGAGTGGCAGGAAGTTTCTCAAAATATGCCTGTGAACGACAAAAAGAGTATTTTTTTGCGTTTGATTTTACCCTTAATACTGGTCTCAAATGAAAATATTTTACATGAGCGTAAGGTGGTAAAAAATGCCAAACTAACGTCTCCTGATTTAATCAACATTGCTATCAAATATCGTGTTATCGATAAAGAGACAACCGCTTTAACCAATAAGCTTAAACAGCAGTTATTGAAGCGCGTTAATATTATTCCGCCTTCGTTAGCATTGGCACAAGCAGCAGAGGAAAGTGCTTGGGGAACGTCTCGTTTTGCACTTGAAGGAAATGCACTGTTTGGGCAGTGGGATTTTAGTGGCAATGGGATTAAACCAAAGCAGCAACGTACTGAGTTAGGTGATTATGGCATTGCGCGATTCGATACTCCGTTAGCGTCGGTAGAAGGTTATATGTTGAATATTAACTCTACTTCAGCATATCAATCATTACGTGACCTGCGAGCAAAACAAGTTGCGGCGAATAAGACCTTTTCAGGTACTTTATTAGCGGGTACGTTGATTAAATATTCTGAACGTGGACAGGCATATATTGATGGGTTACGTGAACTGATTAGCTATAATAAATTAGGTGTCACTGACGACACTTTTTTGTCTGATAACAATTTAATACATCTTGTTTATTAATATTCATTTAAATTTTTAGATCTTCCTTGTTTACGCTAGTGTATTAATTTCAATCACTTTTAATGCACTAGCTAGCTGTTAAATTTATTCAATCCCTTCCATATGTCGGCAATTATGTAAAATTTAATGATAAGCATTTGCACTCTGTCACGCTTTTAATGCATAACTGCGTGCAAATGTTATTTCTGAATTATGCTTCTTCTATAACTATTAAGTGATAACGCGATACAGCCGAGTTCACGACAGCAAGGATGATAATATGCGCACTCAGATGCAAGGTTTATGTTTCTTTAAAAAAACACTCTTAGCGAGTGCGATTTCACTCACTGCATTACAAGTAAATGCTGCAGGGTTTCAGCTTAATGTTCAATCTGCGACAGGCTTAGGGCGCGCTTTTGCTGGTGATGCTGTGATTGCCGATAATGCCTCTGCAATGGCGCGTAATACGGCAACGATGGCTCTATTTGATAAAACATCAATCTCGACGGGATTAAATTTTTTAAAGACTGATATTAATATCAAAAATGCAAACTACACAGGCCCAACTGCACCTAGTGGCGCGAGTTCAAATTATGATGATGCTGGAGGTATCTCTATTGCACCAAATATTCATGTGATATTCCCACTTAACGAAAAGGTGGCAGTGGGTTTCGATATTTATTCAAATTTTGGTACGGCCACTGATTTTAATGACTCTTTTGTTGGGTCTGAATATGGTGGTTTAACCGATGTTAAAAGCTTGAACTTAGGCTTAGCCGTTTCTTATCGATTCAATAAACAATGGAGCGTCGGCGGTGGGTTAGACATCATCTATGGGACTGGAGAACTGAAACGCGAATTGAACGTCGGCAGTAAAGTAACAGTGTTAGATGCAGATGCAGCTGGATTTGGCTTAGGTTTTAACTTAGGCACCGTTTTTGAGTTGAATGAAAATAACCGATTTGGTTTGTCGTATCATTATAGCCCTGAATTAAAAGCAAAAGGGGATATTACTTATCGTGGCGTGACAGCTAAGGATGATACCCTGTATATGGGATTACCTGATATGGCGGAGTTTTCTGGATACCACCGTATTAAAAACACACCCTATGCGGTGCATTACAGTGTGCAGTGGATTGGCTGGTCATCGTTTGATACCTTAGATACAAAAGCGTTCGGCACGATTAATGATTATCAATGGAAAGATACAATGCATTTTTCATTGGGCGGAACCTATTACTTAAGCGACACATGGACATTACGTGCAGGTTATATGTATGACCAAAGTGCGCAAGATAAAGTGACTTCTATTTCGGTACCAGACTCAGATCGCCAATGGTTCTCTGCTGGGTTCACTTATCACTTGTCAGAAGATGCTAATATTGATGTTGGTGCAACTTACTTATTAGGTAAAGATGTGGATGTTGATGAACAAAAGACAGGAATTTCTAAAATCACCGGAACAACGCATGCTAATGCTATATTAGCGGCTGTCCAATACAGTCATCAATTTTAATTACTATTAGTTTATAAAATCGTAAAGTAATTTATAAAACCAAAACATATTATAAAACCGAAAAGGTAACTTGTAGTAAAAACCAAAAAAGCGCCTAAAGGCGCTTTTTTTGGTTATTATTAAGGAGTTTTATCTAGCATTTATGTGTAGAGTTATTACACTTCCATTTTTAGATCACATCGTCATCTGCCTAACAACTCGATTATTCTCACTCGTTGAAAAAGAGTTTCTAGGTTGCATTCAATGCTAATCGTTAACTGTTATTCATTCTTCTTCGCTTGCTTGGCTTTTTCTGCTCTTAGTTTACGCATTTCTTTGGGGTCGGCTGTCAGTGGGCGATAAATTTCAATTCTATCACCTTGCTTAACCGTATTGTCGAGTTTATCTGGCTTACTAAAAATACCTACAACCGCTTCACTAGGCACAATTTCAGGAAAGTGTTTTACAATACCTGATAACTTTATACAGTTTTCAATCGTTGTCCCTTCGGGTACTTTTAATGACAACAAAACTTGCTTGTGGGGAATGCCATAAACCACTTCGATATCTATTAACCCACTCATTTGCATGCTCCCTCGAGATAAATATTAACGTGCACCGTAAACGGTCTTTGCTCTGTTTGAAAAAGATTTAACCATAGAGCCGATTAATTCATGAAAAACACGTCCAAAGGCTAATTTAACAATGGAATTACTAAATTCAAACTCTAAATCTAAACTCACTTTACAGGCTTGCTCATCTAAAGCTGTGAAAGTCCAACCACCACTTAAATGTTTAAAGGGGCCTTCTAGCAATTTCATCGAAATAGATTGGCCTTCAACCAATGTGTTTTCTGTAACAAAGGTTTGACTAATACCCGCTTTAGAAACTTTAATGGACGCTTTCATTAAATTCACTTGATCTAACAAAACCGTTGTTTCACTACAACCTGGTAAAAACTCAGGATAAGCATTCACATCATTCACTAGTTGATACATTTCTTGTGCGCTATACATCAACAATGCGCTGCGTGATACTTTAGCCATATCTTACCTCGTTGAAAAAGGGTATCTTACACGATGCGATGCGCGAACTGAAAAAAAATAGCAAAAAAATGCTGATAAATGAATGACTTTCCAACAAATAAAATAATCATTTAACAACAAATGCTAGTTACATTTCAGTCATTAACATGTTTTACTCCGTCACTAGCTTGTCGATTAAAATCAAGATCATAAGGTGATGATAATAGTTGATCATTACTCAGTATTGTATTACAAAGTTGATTCTCAGCGAGCGACTCATAGAGCAAATTCTGAAGTAAACATCTTAGTGGTTAGAAAGTTATAATTTAACCCGTTATATCTCCAACTTTCTGCCTAGATCCTGTTCATTTCAATGCTTGCTGAACTTTCCACCTTGAATGATAAAGGGTATAATGCAGGTTATGGCTAAAAAAAACTCAAAACCAAAAAATAACGACAATACAATTGCACGTAACAAACGTGCTTCTCATGAATACCACTTAGAGGAACGCTTTGAAGCGGGAATTGAGTTACAAGGTTGGGAAGTGAAATCTTTACGCGCAGGTAAAGCAAATATTGCAGATAGTTATATCTTCTTAAAAAATGGAGAGGCTTTCCTACTTAATGCAACATTTCCACCATTGCTCGCCGCATCATCGCACGTAGTTTGTGATCCTTTACGTTATCGTAAATTATTACTAAAACGCCGTGAGCTTGATAACTTAGTCGGTAAAGTAGAACGTCAGGGGTACTCCATTATTCCTATTTCACTCTATTGGAAACATGCGTGGGTAAAAATCTCATTTGCTTTAGCAAAAGGTAAACAAGATCACGACAAACGTAGTGATGTTAAAGATCGTGAGTGGCAAGTTCAAAAAGAACGTATGATGAAGCATAGCGTTCGATAATTAAGCAGTTAGCAAACAACATGCAAGATAATGCTATCTTGCATCACTTAGCTTTGTTAAACTTAACTTGTTGGTGATTTATCACTAACCACTGTGGGGATGATTTAGGACTCGACGAGATTCTTGAAACCCAAGGTGCATGCCGAGGTGGCGGTTGGCCTCGTAAAAAGCCGCCAACGTTATAGTTGCAAACGACTCTAACTACTCTCTAGCAGCTTAGGCTAGCTAGCCTTCCACCCGCGCTTTTCCAATGGGTAGGGATTCGGAAGGTCATTTACATCGGATAGCGAGGGAACCTTGTTCGAGGGTGAACCGCGAAATAGTATCGGACTCGCTTTTTAATATCCTGTCAGTTGGAGATTAACGAGTTAACCAAATAACTGACTAAGCATGTAGTACCGAGGATGTAGGTTTTTCGGACGGGGGTTCGACTCCCCCCATCTCCACCACATAAAAGGCCCTGTAATCAATGGATTACGGGGCCTTTCTCGTTCTAGTGTCCATATTCTGTCCATACAAATTATTTTTTTATGTTCAAATAAATAATTTGTGGGAAATATAATTCTTTTTGCTTAAACTAAGTAACTCATTATTTTTATAAAGTTGCGATGTGTATGAGCAGAGTAGATAAATTTTACGACTTATTAGAAGCCGCTGAAGATGATTGTTCTTTAGAAAGAGTTTGCCCAGATTGTGGTTCACCTGATTGTAAATATGCAGTACATGATCATAAACGATCTGGATGTGATGTTTCTATTGTGTGCAATGAATGCAGAAAGGAAGAAGCTGCACTGGCGCCTGATTTTGAATCGATTATCAATCATTGGTATAAACATAAATAATTTCATTATGCTTCTATTGTTGAAAGCGGGTTTAATCTGATCGCATCTTCTAAATGCGTTGGGGAGAAGTGAGCATATTTCATAGTGTCGGTAATACTGGCGTGACCCAGTATTTGTTGCAGCACTAATATGTTTCCACCGTTCATCATAAAGTGACTAGCAAAGGTGTGGCGTAATACATGCGTTGATTGTCCCTTAGGTAATATGACACCTGCGCGCTCTATCGCCATTTTAAACGACTTAATACAATTGCTAAATATACGGCCACTGTTACGCGGTAATTCATTGTAAAGTGCTTCGCTGATTGGCACGGCGCGTCTTTTATTGCCTTTGGTGTGAATAAAGGTGATACGGTAGGGCGTTAATTGTGTGCCGGTTAGTAATTCAGCCTCACCCCAACGACAACCCGTAGAGATACATATTTTAGAAATTAGGTACGCGTCGTAATTCCTACCCTGTTTTAATTCTTCAAATACTGCTTCAATATCTTCAGGTGTTAAAAAGCCCATTTCAGGTTGTTTATATTTTAATGCGCGTAATTCTGTTAATGGGTTGCCGTGAGGCCATTCACCCAATCGTTTTAATTCATTGAATAGGGCGTTCAAATAAGTTTGATCATTGTTCGCGGTTTTGATTGATACGTTTTGAATGCGTAATTGTCGATATTTTGAAAAGTCACTGGCGGTGATATTTTTAGCAATGGGGTTGCGCATCATTAATGACATGGCTAATAATTTGTTCTTACGCTTTTTGCCATCGTTTAATGCTTGGCCGTGTAAGTTAAACCAGAGTTCGATTAATTCATCTAAACGGCGGTGATCCACTTTTTCAGCTTGCCATTCATTATTTACCACCTGGCTTAATGTGTATTGTTCAAAACGTTTTGCTTCGGTGCGAGTATCAAAGGTCTTACGAACGCGTGGACCATTCGCCCCGTTAGGCCGAAAATCTGCAATGTATTTGCCGTTAGTTTGTTTTTTGATTGCCATTGGGTTTGTCTATTAATTGAGAAGGGCGCAATGGCCCTTTTGAAATGGGAGGTTATTCAGGTAGTTTATTTCTCCACTCTATCTTAAAGCGGCTGCCTGTATCTTCTTCACCTGAAATGCCTTTTCTATCTGGCGCAAAATCAACTGATAGGTATGGGGTGCCATCTTCTTCAGCATCAAAAATAACAACAGATGAATATTGAACTCTGTTATCAACCTGTACTTTTTTGGCAACACTGGCAGCAGTCGCTAATAACTGATCATTAGTTTTTGCTGACGGGCTATATATGAATGTGTGATATCTACTTCTCGTTGCGTGGCTTATGTCTCTTGATGACAATATGTAATAAGCTTGTTGCTCACCTTTTGATAGCAGACTATTGATCTCTTTATCAATGCTTGATACTTGAGTTGTTTGTGCTTTTATTTTTGTGGGTTCAGTAGTCGTGCTTTTACCTGTGCACATTGCAATAACAGTGGACAAAATAATAATCATGAAAAGGGCTTTTAAGCACCCAGCTTTCTTATTGGGTTTTTCTTCGATCGAGGAAGGCTGTTCTATTTTTTCAGCTAGTACGTAAGATGGTTTAAAAGAACCACCATCAACTTTGTCAATAACATTCCAACCTTTACTTTCTAATTCTAACGCTTTTTTATCTAATTTTTTTAATTTAGATTTTTCGCCGAAGCTAGCAGTGATGTTGAATTTTTTTGATTTGCTTGATGCCATTCTTACTTCCTTGCTTGATAATTTTGTCATCTACCAATGCTGGAAGATGTAGATTTTTACTAAAACAATCTCATTGCTGAAATGACGACACCAACAATGGTGCAGTTGCCGTTGATGGGTTGAATTGGTGTTGGCCAGTTGGGGTTTGCTGCTTGTAGAAACTTGTGGCCATCTTCGATTATTAGTTGCTTGAACGTGGCTTGGTTTTCATCGTCTAATCGCGCTACTACATATTTGCCGTCTATTGGTTGTACTTCTGGGTCAACAAAGATTAATTCACCCTCGTTAAAAACAGGGCTCATGCTTTTGCCAATGACTTTTAATAGGAAAGTGCTTTTACTGCATTTGACAGGGCAAGGGTAGTGATCGGCTTCATGGATAGACGTTAACGCAATATCTGACCAATCACCGGCTTGCACCCAAGAGATAAGCGGAAAGCCACCATGCAATTTTTGCGGTGTTGCTTGCACGTTGTAATCAATCAATGATTCTTTTACTTGCGGTGCGGGCGAACCTTGGCCGTTTAAA
Source organism: Psychromonas sp. SR45-3 (assembly GCF_014163575.1). Classification (NCBI taxonomy): domain Bacteria; kingdom Pseudomonadati; phylum Pseudomonadota; class Gammaproteobacteria; order Alteromonadales; family Psychromonadaceae; genus Psychromonas; species Psychromonas sp. SR45-3. The sequence goes on along the minus strand of NZ_JACJDP010000008.1, from coordinate 120,671 downwards.
AGCCAATCAGGGTCGCATTTTAAAACTTTAGCAAGGGCATGTAAGTTTACACCTTTCGGAGAGGTTTCCCCCTTTTCCCATTGGCTAATTGAAACTCTACTAACACCAACCAACCGTGCAGTATCAGCCTGTGTTAAGCCTAAAGCTTTTCTTCTTGATAAAAAATTACTTGGTTTCATGTAAAGGAATCTTAACACCTAAAAAAGAAAGTTTGCTTTTGATTGTGAAAATATATTTGACAGTTTACTTTACATTTACTTTTGATTTAATTATTATCGATTGTAAGTTTAGTTTACATTTAAGCAGGGAGTTAAATAAAATGAAAAAAACAACAGTAATTAAGATGTTCGGTAGCGCGACCAAGGTGGGCAAAGCGCTTGGTATCACTCGTATGGCGGTTTCAGATTGGGGCGAAAACATCCCTGAACTTCGCGTTTATCAAGTTGAGCGCCTTGTTAGCGTTGCCGAAGAAAACAATACACCGCTTGAGCTACTACGCATTGGCAAAAATGGTCGTGTTGTCCGCCTAGCACCAAAAGGTGAAGGATATAGAGAACTGGTTCGATTAAATAAAGAAAGCACCAACGGCGAACTTAAGGCCGATTTTAAACAGGCGGCAACCGCTCAATAAACAGTTGCCTATTGCACTTACTCTGTGTCAGCCAGTGAAAGCGCAATTATTTTTAACCAGTAACGAACGAGGACAGCATCATGAGTATGACCATCGCCCTTGATGTACCACTTTTAACCATACCTGAATATGCACGACGTTCAGGCGCGACAATTAACGTTGTCCGTAAGCAGTGTGATAACGGCCAATTACCTTTTGTTCAAAATGGAACAGGCGGCACACGCTATATCAATATGGTGCAACTCACACAGCGCTGTATGGATGCCAATGCTGATAAAGCTTGGAACTAATTAGTTTTCTTAATAGGGAGTATGGCCAATGGAAGGTAAAGAAACTATGGGCGTTTTCCGTGAGGATACCCAGAAACGATATGACGCAGCTTGCTATGCCTTTTCAGAGGCTCAGAACTTAACTGAAGTAGGGAAGCTAACCGGCATTAAAAAGTTAGGCGATAAGTTAAACCCAAGTCAGCCGCATAAGTTATCGGCTTTTGAGTTAAAGATGATCACTAAAGCGACAGGTGATTGCACATTAATAAACGGAATGTTGCTTTCATTGGACATGGTTGCAGTGAGAGTTAATAGAGATTGTGAGGAAACAACGTTAGCAAAACGTGCGTTATTACACAGTCAGAATGCAGGGAACTTAGCAACAGAAGCATTAGAGAATGCAGGGAAAACAGTATTGCCAAGACGTAAAACACAGAAGTTGTTAGATACCTGTCATGCAGGGATAGCAAATTTAGTGTTGTTGGCAAATGACTTAGAAAACCGAACCAGTGGTGTTAGCCCATTTTTAGCAATGACCACTGAATTTGTCATGAACAACGGAGCACCGGGACTAGCTTAATGAATGAACGCAAGCAAATTTTAAAGCGAATAGTAGCAAAAGAGTTTTATTACAAATCAAGAACGAAGGGTTTCAAAGTAGGCGATGTGTACCGTGAGATTCAGGATTATTTAAAAAAGGAAATGAAGTGATGGGTAAATGTAATTGTATTGAAGAAAAAACTGATCAAGTTAAGAAGTATTTAATTGAAGGAAAAAATTTTAAGAAAGAGATTGTTGGCGTTCAGATGGAAAATGTAGCAATGACATTCGGTAAAGCAGGAAGCAGGACATTTAGCAAAGTGTTAATTGAATTGTCAGGACAAAAGAAAAAAGAAGAAATAAGAATTTTTAATTCTTACTGCCCATTTTGCGGAACGAAGGCTGAAAGTTAAGTAAGTACAGCGTGGTAACCAGAGCGCTCACTCTGATCACCACTTACACAATTATCAAGGATAAAAATTATGTCGAATGAATATAACACAGCTTTAAAAATGGGTGCAACTGCGCCGTTCAATTTAGTCATGGCATTAAGCAAGCCAGAACGTGCGGCTTTTATTAATGCGGTGACACCTGATCTACTTCCTGCGCTTAAAACCGCAGCACTTAAAGGAGCATAAGCATGGGCACTTTATTTTCAAAGGCACTTAACATGGGACTGCTGATTAAGTCTCCGAAAGGCACTGATTTAGCTAAAGCGGCACTCGCGCAGAAACCTGCCTATGTTGCTGATGAACAGTTGTTGTGTCGAATGGTTAACGCAATTAGTGATTTAGCCATTTTAAGTTCGGACGTTATACATATTGAAACAGCGTACTCAGCTCATGCTAAAGATTTTCAGGTGAAAGTGTTTAATGCAGATACTAATTATTTCGGCATATATAAGCCAATTTTTGACCGTGCAGTTTATTTGGATAATTCACTGGCCTATGAGCAGTTGCGTGATCTAGAAGACAAGCTGATTGAACTGATTGCAGATGCAAAAGATAAAGCAATGGGGGCGGTATGAGCGCAACTAATAGACTTCAATATGTGGCACCTGAAAACGAACACCAACACCTTGAAAAGATTCACGCACTTTTTGAAAACTATAACCGCGGCGCGATTGCTTGGGAAAAGGTAGACGTAAAAATTCAAGCTACTTTTTGCCGATTAGCAGGCATTAAAGACCGTCGAGTGGGTATGCCAATCAGTGCATTCAGTGAATTAGAAGTGATGAAACTGCTTAGAACCATTAAGCAAGTGCAACAAATCACGACTGAGTTCAGTCACCTTACACTTTCAGATTTTAAGTAGGCCATTACATGAAAAAGAAAACGATTAAATCAGTCACTGAAATGGCACACCTTAAATTGAATCAAAGAATTCGTGTTAGCGCGAAGCATTCTATTTCTTTTAATAATGGGGTCTTTACTTCCCATGAGCATGATGAAACTGGTGAAGTGTGCGCATCGATGGAATACCCCTCATTAATCGATTTGCATTCTACGCTTTGTAGCCTTGGTGAATGTGGGAATGCAGTCATGAATGTTGCTAACTTTTTATTGGAAGGTGAAGCATGAATATGGAAGACAGGCAATCTAAGTTGCATAAGATATATCTTAAAATTGAAAGACTTGAAGCGTATTTAATAAATAAAAAAGAGCTTGATTACCAAGGATTTGATACTAAAAAAGCGTCAAACAGAATATTTAAAATTCTAGAAAGAGAACAAAAATTAGCGCTTGAGCTTTGTATTGATAGAGATATAGCGTTTTCAGACATAGAGATACCATTTTAATGAACACTACTGAAATACTAAAAACACCAAGAGCAAAGCATTTACAGTCGCTAGATGATAAAAGCTACTTTGATGAAGTGTACCCTGCGGATAAAACCGCAGGTGATCGTCATATCAATTTAGAAAAAAAAGAAGTTGATACTACGGGGCCATCGGTTGATGGACTGTGGGATAAATTTAATCCGACTATTCCTACTGCAAAACAAGCAGAAAAAAAAGCCAAAGAAAAGAAAGACAAAATATTCCGCGCTGAACCATTCCAAGTATTAAAAAATGCACATGTTGGCACTCAGGGTTTATGGGATGCCGATAAAAAGTGGGCGTGTAATTTATTGCATTCTGCATTACCTCAAGACTTAGCGATCTCTATTTTTGGCCAGTACGTGAAAAAATGGGAATCAGTAATGCTTGGTAAACAGGCGAACCCTACCGCCAATAAAGGCGTTAATAAGGCAAATATTTGGTTGCGTCACCGCATTAAAATGGTGATGCGCGCGGTGGCTAAATTCCCTGTTTCATTAAATGAGTTAAAGCACGATGGATTGCGTAAACAACAGGCCGCGCTTTGGTCTGATAAATGTAGAACAAACGTGGTTGATGGTGCAGAGCAAGGGCAATCATGGATTGACGTTGCCGACATGCTTCAAAAAATAGCGGCTGAATGGAAGTTTGTTGCCAAAGCGTCAGCGGTTAGCCTTGAAAGAATTGAGGGTGAATCTGACGCTGAATTCAACGAGCGCGAAAAAGAGGCTGAAGCTGGTTTTGTTATTGCACGTTTGGTTGATGCTGATTGGTGGGAAAGAAAGATTGATACCGCTTACCGCCAATTTTGTGAGCATTGCCAAATATTAAACGGTCGTGTTCGTCACGGTGTATCTGTGTATTTAAGTGATGCGGGGCTTAAAGATTGTCGTGCCCGTAAAAACGCTAACACCTTGGCGCTATCTAAAATGGTGGCGCGCAATGAGCAAACGGGCGAAGAGATTGAAATGCTTGATATCGTCAAGGGCTCAATGGCTAACCCTGCAATACGTCGTCATGAACTAATGGTGCGTATGCGCGGCTTTGAAGATTTAGCGCAAGAAAATAAATTGATGGGCGGCTTTTTTACTATTACTACGCCTAGCCGCTTTCATGCTTACATGAAGGTGAAAAACAACAACAAAACATGGTCCGTTGAAAATGATAAATACGACGGAGCTAACCCTAAATCTGCACAACAATACCTATCCAAAGTATGGGCCAAAGCACGCGCTAAGTTAAAACGCATGGATGTAAACATGTTCGGCTTTCGAGTCTGCGAACCTCACCACGATGGCACACCACATTGGCACGCTTTATTTTTCTTTAAACCTGAGCATGAGCAGATCATTAAGTTTGTGTTATCGGACTACTTTACCCAAGCCGACCGCGAGGAATTGAACGTTAATAACCTTGATTTTGCTTTGTGGAATAAAGCGATTAAAGACGACATACAAACAGATGACCTATTTGCTAACGAATTATTTGAAGAAGAAAGCAATCATATATTTAGTGTTAGTAAGCGTATTGCTGCACGTGTTGATTATAAAAAAATAGACCCTGCAAAGGGCAGTGCAACAGGTTACATCGCTAAATACATCGCTAAAAATATTGATGGTTACAAAATGGCCGATGATGAGGAAACGGGCACACCTGCAGATAAAACAGCGGAAGCGGTTTGTGGTTGGGCTAGTTTATGGCGTATTCGTCAGTTTCAACAAATTGGTGGCGCACCTGTTTCGGTTTGGCGTGAACTACGCCGACTTGATCAAACAGAGCAAGAATTAGCAGATAAAAAAGCAGAAAAAGAAGCGCGAGATTTAGCCGCAGAATTGGGTGAAAAGTACGTTTCAAATAAGCCTGTTCAATCACTCATTGACCTACAAAAACACAAAGATGCAATGGAAGTCGCACGTATCAGTGCAAATTCAAATAACTGGGGTATGTACATCCATGCAATGGGTGGGTTGTTTTGTGCCCGTGCCGATCACCCTATCAAGATGGCTTATAAAACCGTGGGCAATCAATACGGTGAAGTGGTTAAAAAGCTCAAAGGAATTGCGACTTTTGCTAAAACGATGATCACGCACGTTGACGGTTGGGTTATCGCCAAGAAACAAGGGAGCGAAGCGGTTTTAGAAAAAGAAGCGCAGCTTCCTTGGAGTTCTGTCAATAACTGTACGGGGAGCATGGAACGTAGTCCCGAAACGGAGCTAGACGTTATTGAACAGTTTAAAAAGCTAGGCGTCGAGTTAGACCCAGCTTTATTAGTGCCAGCCATGGCAGGTGCACAGATTTTAACGGGTGATGGCCGCAAGGCATCGTTAATTAATACGGATTTAGGATTGCAAATGCGAGTTCGAGAGCTTGAAGACGCAAGCAGTGTTGGTTGGGAACAGTGGTAATGCGTTAAGTACAGCTTAACGCATAGTGATTTACATAACTGATAGTGGAGAAATGGAATGATTAAAAACTACATATTTGCAAAGGGTGACGTTCAAGTAAGAGCGAACACAAAAAATAGCTTCGATGCTTTACCGTTTGAACTGGCGTTCTTACCCTATGACAACAACGGGTGGGGCATCACCAAAGAAATAACTAAAAGTTACGCTGAAGGAATAGATAAATTTTTAGCTCAAAACTTTTATTTTAAAGCAGTAGAAATGCTTGGTCTTGAAGATAGAGGTGTTGAATGCCCAAAAAAATCGTAAACGGTTGGTATGAGTATCAGCCAAATAAGAATTGCACTGTCGATTGGTTAGACCTGCCGCAAATTGTGCAAGTGATCGAGGGCATGGTTTGGGCTACGGCGGTCATTGCTGAAGTGTCGGTAAGACGGGCAAAAGCCAACGGCCGTTTTGTAAAACGAATCGAATTAAGTAAATAAATAATTACGGTACATTTTTCGGTACCAGAAAATGAATTAATAAAACTGGAGAAGTAAATGAACAATGCACCAATCGATAAAGGCCGCGTCGCGGTAGTCGCGGAAAAATATCAAACTAACCAAGTTGACCGACAAAGCGGCCAACCTATAACAAAAAATCGTTACATCAGTGTGGGTCGTGCAACGTTATGGCCTAGCCAACAGTACTCAACCGCACCGAACGTGGAAGTCGAGCTTGATGCTTTGCCGATTGGCCATGCAGGAAAATTGAAGTTGTATATTTTTTGGGATAGCGATAATCAAAACAATCAACAGCAGCCGCCGCAACAGCAAGCATCAAACAATTACCAACCGCAACAACAGCCACCACAACAAAGACAGCAGCCACAGCCACAAGGTTATGGCCGATAAACCAAACGATAAGGTGAAATGATGAATGTTAAAGGTAAATACCAAGATGCGGCCATGCTCAGGTGGAAAAGGCCAGGGCCGATGGCGCCAACTGAGCCGATTGAATTAAAACGATTCACTTGGATGACAACAGCAAGATGGACACGGTCAAAAGCACCGGCTAACTAATAGTGAATTGCCATTGTTACCCCTAATTGTCAGATCGGCTAGTAAGACAAATGAATAAGAGGTGATGAATGGCAATCGCTAATAACTGGGAAGTGTTGATCACACGGGGGATAGTTTCAGCTCCTAAAACTGAAATTATCGTCCCGCCTGATCCACCTAAATATGAAGAACCTAAGCGGTTCGCGTGGCTTAAAAATTCCATTTGGACGCGGGCAAAGGTGGAAATTAAAGGGGTTGATGGGGATGAATAAAAAATACGAGGTATCAAATGGCTTTAGAAGTAAGGTTTAAAGTTGAAAATCTAGGGGTGGCGGTTAGTGGTGCGGGATACGTTGTGATAGATAGCGACCGGAACGATGTAGCCAAAGGGTTTGCAGATATAGATACAGACGGCAACATAATAATCCCTATTACAAGTCAATACGTGGCAGTAGGTGAAATGGTACGGCCTACGGTAGATGATTTTACTGGGAGTAATTTCGATGAAACTGGAACAGCAACCGACTGGATAGCCGCATCTGAAGTGTATGTGGACTTCTCAGTTGTTCAGTCTGATTTCACAGTGTATTGCATAAATCAAACTGGTGTTACAGCCCCGTGGAACATGGGGGACGGCACTATTATAGATGAAGTTAATCCTATCTATTTATATAAGAAAAATGGAACGTTCACTATAACAAATGGTGCTTTCTCAAAAACTATTGTGGTAACTGGTGTAAATGAATTTAGCGTTACATTAAACGGTAATACAATTACGTGTATAAATCAGTCGGGTTACGATGAACCTTGGTTATTTGGGAATGGCGACACAGATAGCAATAAAAACCCTACCTACACTTATTTTGAAAATGGAACATATCTTGTGCAAATGGGGCAGTTCTCTGTAGAGATTACAGTAGACTATTACACTGCTGGATTGATTGCATCCCAAGTGGGTAATACTCTTGTGTTTGTCAGACCTAATGGTGAAACAGCAAACTTTAAATATGGGGATGGTTTTGAGGGGCAAAGTTCAACTCACGTATATGCGCAACATGGAAAGTTTTTGGTGGAAGTTGGGGATTATAGGTTTTTTGTTGATGTTGTTGGTGTTGGTTTGCCTAAAGCTAATTTCACTTACTCTGCTGATGAAGTAAATCCGACTCAAGTTACCTTTATCGCTACAGGCGGTGAATCCTACAAGTTTATTATAAATGGGTTAACTTTTACAAATGAAACTGAAACATACAACTTTCCGAATAAAGGCTCTTACCAAATAGATTTAAAGGCTATTGGTGAAAATGGTGCTGCTTCTTATGTAACAAAAAATATTTATGTGCAAGAGGTAAATGTAAACCCTGTTTTTGTTTCTATTGAAGTGACTAAAACATTATTGCATGTTGAAGCTGAAGCGTTAGTTACTGATGACGAAAATGAAATATTAACGTATGTATGGGATCATGGTGATGGTACTGCGGCTACAGGGCGTTTCATGGATCATGACTATGAAGACGCGGGTGAATATCTTATTAGCTGTACTGTTCAAGATGGACGAGGTGGCTATGCAACGTTAAGTAAGACTATTAATGTTGATCAGACTTATACGTTTAGCGATGACGATGTAATGACTAACCCTTACTTCGATACTGCTGATAAAAGCGACTTTTCAGAACAAGGTTCGGATTTGATCATCAACGGTGGTGTCGCAACATTAACGTCTACTGATGGTTCACAAGATCGAATAGATTTTAGCTTTCCAAGTGTTGTTGGGCAAGAGTTTCAAATACACCTTGTAGCTAGAAACAAGGCGGGAACTAATGGCGATGGTAGGTTTAAAAATTGGGTTGGTGTAGAGGTTCAACCAATCGCATTCGTGACCTTTGAAATGGATTCGTACATTTCAGTAATAAAAGCAACGGGAACGGAGATAACAGGTAGATTTTATGTGACTGGCGGTGGTGTGGCAGGTGACGCATGTGAGATAGAAACATTAAGTATATTGGAGATTTTATAATGATTAGAATGCCGCTGGGAATAAGACAACCGCTGTTTTATTGGGAAAATCAAGATCCAATTTCAAAACAAGCGCCTTTAAGAACGGAAGCTAACGATAGCCTTGAAGAAGCAGGTCAATACTGGGTTCACTATGAACATCCTGAAGCCAGTGATACAAATGGCGATGGGTCAGAACGAGTATACGGCTCGCCTGATTTCCCTAGAAAATCAGTGCCGCGATCAGGGGATAGAGGGATAACTGTTGATGGTGAACCGTTCCCGCCAAATACTGTAATAACCCTCGTTGGTTATGCACCCTATAGCGGGAACGGACAAGTTCAACTTTTTTGTGAGGGGACTGCACAGCAACCCGTTTGGTTAAGAGGCCAAAATTCATATCAACTTGCTAATTATAAATTTAATTTTTTACTTAAGGGCTGCTACATAAACATAGAGCATTGTGATCTTTCTATTGATGCTAGTTCACGTAAGATGGGTATTGGCCTTGGGTCACACAATGGAAGCAGTGTGCACCATGTCATGATTCGCAAGTGTTATGGGGATGGTGGGGCATCATCAGGGCGAGGTTCAGCACTTGGTGTTGTAGGTCTTAGTAGTACAATAAGAAATCAGTATATTTTATTCTATGACAACTATTTGCATGGTTATGGTGACTGGGTTTCAGGTGCAGAAAACGATTATCACGCAATGAGTTGTACGCATAATGCTGATTACTTTTGGTGTATTTATAACACTGCGTTTAACTGTGGTGGTGATGGTGTACAGGTTGGTAGAGCAAGTTTAACCGAGGAAAACAATCCTAGTAGATGTAATTTTATGTTTATTGGGGGTAATCACTTTTATGACAATGGAGAGAATGCAGTAGATATTAAGGGCTGTAATCATGTTGTAGTATCTTCTAATGATTGTCACGGTGAAGATCCAGAGATTACTTCTGATGTGGGAAAGATAGTAGTGCTTCATAATAACCCAAAGGATGTATGGATTATTAATAATAAAATTTACGACGGGGGCTACGGTGTATCAGGTTCAGCGCAAACGGATGTGTATGTTATCGGCAATACTGTTGAGGATATAGCGCCATCAAGCGATCAGGCTCTCAATACAAGCACAGGTTATAATGAAGGGTTTGCTATAAACTTCACAGGCTCTAAGGGGCTTCATATTTATAACAATACACTTCATAACAATTATCGGCATATCAGTGTTACAAGCGGTAAAGATGGTCATGTTGCTAACTGCATCTTATCTAAGCGAAGCGAGAAAGCGGAGTTAGATATTTACTCGGCAGAAGGAGACTTATTAGAGGTGTCTCACTGTATTTTTGATGACTTTCATGTTAGGCATGAAGGTGGCATACAAGACACTTTGATTGATACTAATTTTGCTTCTTGCTTACAGGGCGATGCCTTACTTGATCTATCTGATACCGCAAACAGATTTAGACTGCTAGATGGTTCACCATGTATTGACCAAGGGAAGGATATAAGCGAAACACTAGCGTTATTTGAGTCTATTTACGGTGTTTCTATTGCTACTGATCAGTGGGACTTTTTGCGAACGCAGGGAGGTGGCATTGATATTGGAGCAAGTGAGCATGGTCCTTCCTATGGTGCCATTCTACCTAAAAGTGTTGCGTCTTTTTATGTAGACGTTGTTAATGAAAATCTCACGTGGGAAAATAACTCACAGAATGTTTCTATAGCTAACGTGTATGAAGGGGATACCTTGATAGCGCAATTAAATGAAGGAGAAGAGTTTTATAACATTAGTGGCCTATCGACTGAAAAGAAAAGCTATTCATTAGAGATTGGAAACGACACAGGTGTGATAAATAAGGTCAATTTAACCACTGATATCTTATCTGCGGTTGTTTCTAGCGATAAGTTGACGTTTGATATTGACACGTTAAATAGTTATAGAGTCCCTAGATTGGGCATTAGCCGACTTAATAATATTGATTTTTCTGATCCGGTATATTCCGGCGCACCTTTTACAATTGACTATCATAAAGCTGAAATTTCGCTGAATGGAGTCACTGAGGCGCATGGTTATAACTACGTTTTAGCTGATAATGGTAATAATATTAATGGGTCTTTTACAGGTAATGGCGTTGTAGAGCTATTTGCAATATGTAGTAACTACTCAGACAGCCCTATTGATGGTCAGGTTAAAATTAACGACTCAATCATAAAGCTACCTGTTGCCCGTGGATTTACGCATGGGATCATAAGAGCCGAACTTGACGGTAACTTGGACTACACTATAAAAACATCAAGGAATGAGTCAAAAAGTGCTGTAGGTATTGCGGGGCTAAGAGAAGTAATTATTTAAATTAACTACCTTGCAATACAAAGCCCTCTTAATTGAGGGCTTTTTTGTTTTGCAAATACAACTATCTGACAATTAGAGCAAAGAAAGCTGTGCTTTTAGCTCCTGCTGCTGATTTGGTGCTAACGTTTTTAATAATTCAAAAGCAAGTTGAGTAGATGTTTTAGCTGATGGACTGAGCGAATGACTAAAGCCCAGGCTAACAACAAAAGTATGACCACACTCGGGGTCATTACATCCGCAATACAATTCTGAATAATCCGTTGATATTTTATTTGATTTTCTAATGGTACTAATGGACCCACATTCTCTACAAGTTACACGCATAAAACCCTCCACTGACTGACAATTCCAGTATAACCCAACAGCTGTTTATATGCACAGTGCTATCAACACTAATGCCCATGCTATCAATGATTTGCTAAGTCTTGTCATGAAGCCTGCACTTGCGTGTAATTAAATACCTGAGCGACAGCACGGAGAGAAGAAGCCACGGAAAAAATACTCCTCTCACACACCTGCGCGTTCTGAGAAACTTTTTTATTTCAGTTTTGTATTTATGAAATTATAGGTGGGTAGGGATTACCGTATAAGGCGCTGAAAGCCTTGGTATAGCGCTTGTTAAGATCTCAAAAGGATCGTTTAACGTGCGTTTATGGGGCTTTTAAAATTTCAACAATTGAAATTTTTTACAGTTATTTGAAAATTAAATTATTGAATTATTAAACGGTAAATTTATAAGTTGTTGTTTAAGTTTAAGTTTTATATTTTACGTCGTGCGCAGTGTTGTTTTTGTTATGAAAATAAAGATCTGAAAGGATCGCTTTAAGCCCTTTGGATATAGGGCTCTCAGCCATTTTAAACGAATAAACTAAATTTCATTTATTTTCACAAAAAAATTACTCTTCATTCTCTAAATTAAACTCAAATTTTAACGATTTAGGCAGTTCTTCATCTTCATTAATTGAATCCTTTATTAACTTACAAGCCGGAATAACTTCATTCTGATTATAAACATAATTGAATTTTACCGGGTCGCCACGGGTACCACTATTCGGCATTATTGCAGCCAATTCGCCAGGGAAACGATGACCGGTTAACACTTCCTGCGCCGTAATGTTTTTAATCCTTTCAAACTCATCTTTAGTAGCAACATCACCAACCGGTATTAATTGAATACCTTTCTCTTTACCATTGGGGATATTTACAAACATCGAACGAAAATTACCAACGCCACGACTACTAGACATTTTTTCTTTTAATTCATCTTCATCATCTTTACTTAAGTTAGGGTCCGACGCATAAAAGATAAACCCCATGTGCAAACCGTTTTTAAAATAACGACGTCTGAATGTTGTTGCATCATTAGACAGCAAAGCCGATTGAACACAGCCCAAATAATCTGGCGTACCATAAACTTGTTGCAAAGGGTCATATTGATAAACCCAAATAATATCCCTCGCTTTATAACTTACTTTTTTATCATCACGTTCAAGTAAATAATAATCACCATTCTTACGTTTACGGATATGAGCAGAGGGCAATGGATGCAAACGAACTACACGGCCAAAGTGATCGCGAATCTTCAAAATCGCTACATCACCAAATTCTAATAAATTGTGAACCAGTGATTGCACTTTTAATACATTCATTCCACCTTTCAAAAATCGGCCTGCGATCATATTGCGTCGCGCCATTAATATGGCCCCGTGATAAGCATTCAATCGCGTCAACTTATTAAGGCCTAATCTATCAAGCGGTGGTTCCCAGTAATCATCTGCATCATTATAAAAAAGCTCGTTATATTCATAATTATTAAAATCATTCGCCATTTCAGGCGCGCCAAAACTAAACATCAAACTTTCATTTTCATTCTCGTTTTTATTATCGACTGGCGATTCTTTTTTTATAAACTTCTTTTTCATGCGGCTGTTTTCCATGTGGATTTGCGTTTGTTAGAGTGATCAAGTGGCTCGTTAATCAGTGCGTGAGAAATAGCCCAGAACACATCAGCATGCCCAACTAATTCACTTCGGTCTGCGCGGAATGTCATATTGCCACCGCCATTGGTCGAGGCGCGTTTAATCGCCATAAATGCTGATGCAATATCTTTCTGCTCTTCATCAAATTGCAGGCGTTTAGATTCAACAACATCAATCATCTTCATTACTAATCGCGTCTTACTTTCATTACTGTAATGAATGGCCACAGCTTCACGGGGATATTCAGCACTCAATAAATCCCAAACCCCTGCACCAATCCCAGTCGTATCAATGCCCAGATAAGTAGCGTTGTATCGTTCCATCACTTTTTTAATTTCATTGGCTTGATACTGAAAATTTAACCCTTTCCAATAATGCTTTTCTAATAATCGAAAAGGTTCACCGGCTTTCATTGGTGGGGCCATCACCACCAAACAGGCATTATCACGCGTTCGTGACGGATCATAACCAAGCCAAACTTCACGACGCGCAAACGGAAAGTTTTCATGCGCGTTAAAGTCTTGCCAAATGCCAGGGTCAACCATAAGCTTTTCAACATCCGTAAACTTAAATACAGACTTAGCATCATCAACAAATTCACATTTATATAAATTTCTAAATGCATCAGGGCTGAATTCTTCCTCAAGTTCATCAGGGTCAATTAAGTGACAGCCCATTTTCACCGCGTCATGCACATCAATCACATAACGCCACTGTTTGTCAGGACAAACACGACCGCCATCTTTTAACTTATCAAAGCTTGGAAACTCAATATTTTTACGGGTTGATTTACCACCGCGCCACATGTCACCCGTCCAGAACGGATAAGCAGGGTGGTTTTTGCTAGAAGGTGTTGAAAAGTACGTTTTACGAAAACGCTTTTGCGTAGCACAAGCAGAAACAACATCACTTACTTTCTTAAAGTCACGGATCCAAAAGTATTCATCAACATAAACATTACCAGCGCGTGATTGTGCAGAATTAGCAGACGTTGCTAAAAAGTGAAGTTCCGCCCCGTTTGGCAATTTAATAGGATTGCCCTTTAACGTAATATCAAAAAACGTTTGCGCAATATGAATAATATAACTGCGGAAAACTTCAGCTTGCGATTTAGTTGCAGAGATAAAAATCTGATTCTCACCAGTCAACACAGCATCTTCAAATGCTTCACCGGCACAACCAAAAGTAAAACCAATTTGACGAGATTTTAAAGCATTACGAGTACGCGGCATTGATGGGTCATTCTTAACCGCGCGCATCAACTTCTGGTATTCAAATAAACTCTCAACCCAAACGTCAAAATCTTCAGGCGTTAAATCATCAACCGTTCTGGCCTTCTCTTTCTTCTGGCTCTGCTTATTATTAGTGCGTTTATTTGATCGTTTATTATCAGAACGTTTTTCAGAAGAGGTTGAAGCATCAGCTGCTTGCGCCACTTTCTCTTGAGCGCGTTGTTTTTTAAGAATCGTGTGATGTTTTATTAATCGGTCCAGTAAATCTAGGTTTGCTTTACTAGGCTCTGGTATCTCAAGAATGGCTTGAATCTTTGAAGATATTGCTTCATCAACCGTAAATTCACGCAACATGTCGCGCCAACCATGTTTATCAGCCCAATAATAAACAATACGTTCATTATTCAGCCCTAATTCATTGGCAATACATTTGGGAGTCCATCCCTTTAAATACAGCACTTTTGCCGCTTGTTTTATTTCTGCTGTATACGCCATTTATTACCCTAATGTTGAACTGAACATCACAAATTAAAATCATCATACCCCCCGAAAAAACAGAACTTACACACAGTAATTCCAAATAATTCCTAGATGTTAAAAATCGGAATTCATCGGAAATCAACAAGCTGAATCGACCATACCAAAGGCGTATGGTGTGATTTATTAAAGAGAAAAGATTGTTTTGTAAGTAAAAATTTAGCAGGAGGACGTGATGTAATGGCTAATAAAGTTAGTGATTGGAAAATCATAGCAACCGAAGGTGCAACCGTAGATGGCCGAGAAATTAGTCCTAAATGGATTAAAGAAATGGCTGACTCTTATTCACAAAATGAATATGGTGCACTGATTTGGCCAGAGCATAAGCGTTCAGGATGGGATTTATATGACGGAAACAATTGGGGCGAAATCCCTGCATTAAAAGCAGAGAAGCGCGCTGGTAAATTACGTTTATTAGCAAAAATGATCCCTAATGAGTTTCTATTAGAAGCAAATGAAAAAGGCCAAAAGTTATATACATCTATAGAACCAAATCCGGACTATAAAGGTACCGGCCGTTGTTACCTAATGGGCATTGCAGTGACTGACTCCCCGGCAAGCTCTGGCACAACACGACTTACATTTTCAACATCCAACGGCAATGAAAAAAGTCTTGAATGCAGCCACCTCGAAGAGATTGATTTCTCAGAGTTCAGCCAATCAAGCCTTGTTTCAAACGCCTTTCATACCCTCGCAAAATTTTTCCAAACTGGCGGTCAACTGCCAGGCGCAGAAAACAAACCACAGGAAGAAGAACCCATGAATAAAGAACAGTTTGAAAAAATCGAGGGCACGCTTGCCTCGATTGTAGAGAAACAAGAAGCACAGCAAACAAAGTTGGATGAATTTTCAACCACGTTAACTAAGTTTTCAACACCCGCGCCGACAGAAGTAAAGCCAGAAGAACCTGCGCCAGAAGGTGAAGCGCCAGAAGAAAAGAACTTCAGTGCGTTAACGGCTCAATTACAAACAGTGATCGACAATCAAACAAAACTAGAAACACAGTTTAATGACCTAAAAAACGAAGTACCGGGTCAAGAAAATAGTGGTGAAGGTTCATCAACTAAAGTGGAGGCGCTTTAATGTTTAATCCATTAGCTAGTAAATACTTAAATGAATACTCAGCAGCATTAGCTCAAGCAGCAGGTGTTATCGACGTAACAGCACAGTTTTCTGTAAGCCCACCAATGGAAACAAAACTGCGTGCGGCAATTCAGCATTCAGACTCATTCTTAAAAATGATTTCAATGATTCCAGTGGACCAAATTACAGGGCAAGTGGTCGATGTAGGTGCAGGTGCATTATTAACAGGCCGAAAAAAAGACGGTCGCTTTAGCGCTAAGTTAGGCGTTGATGGAAATACTTACACATTAGTTGAAACAGACTCAGGTGCTGCAGTTACATGGGTGACATTAACGCAATGGGCCAACTCAGGTAACGCAGGCGAATTTGTTAAATTAATGAATGCGGCAATCACACGTAACTTTGCATTAGATATGTTACGAATTGGTTTTAATGGAACAAGCGTTGCCGAAACAACAGACCCAGTTGCAAATAAACTAGGTCAAGATGTTAACAAAGGTTGGTTGACTGTCGTTAAAGAAAAAGCCGCTGCACAAGTTCAAGCATCAGCAATTCTTGACCCAACAGGTGCAACAGAAGACTCATACAAAAATCTAGATTCACTTACAAGTGACCTGATCAATACAACGATTGATGAAATCTTTCAAGGTGACCCTGATTTAGTGGTACTTGTTGGTCGAGATTTAGTGGCAACTGAATCGCATCGTTTACTTGAATCAGCAGATACACCAACTGAACACAAAGCGGCACAGTCACTTGCAAAAACAATTGGCGGCAAAAAAGCTTACACACCGCCGTACTTCCCTGCGACTTCTATTTGGGTAACAACACTAAGTAACCTGCAAATTTTAACGCAAAAAAATACACAGTGGCGCAAATCACGCAATGAAGAAGATCGAAAACAATTTGAATCTTCATACATTCGCATGGAAGGTTATGCAGTGGGTACGCTTGAAAAATTCGCAGCAATTGAAGCGGTAACAATCGTTTAAAAAAGGGAATTATCATGGCAAGTCCACTAAAAAGACAACGCGACGCACAGCTTAAACAGCTACAAAAACAGCAAGCGCCTACGCAAGTTGTAACCGCCACAGGTGATCAACCGCCTAGCCTGCATTTGTTGCTGAATGAAATGGATAACGACTTAAAACGCCTAAAAGCGTTAACACGCCAAGACGATAAAATTGCGTTGAAACGTGATGAGTTAATCCCAAAATATCGTGCCTCAGTTGAAGAGTATTTAGAAAGCGAAGACCTTTTTAAAAATCCACTTTTCAGCCACATGGTGGTATGGATGTTCGACATTGAAGAGCTAGAAACCGCGATTGCTTGGTGTGATATTGCCATTGATAAAGGCTTTGAAAGTCCGTTTAAACGTGACTTTGCAACCTTTTGTGCAGATCAAGTATTAGCCTGGTCAGAAAAAATGAGTGCAGCTGGTCATGACATTGAACCTTACTTCACTAATGTGTTTGAAAAAATAGTGCTTGAATGGCGATTAAACGAAAAAGTTGTTGCTAAGTATTACAAATTTGCAGGATTGTTTTTACTGCGTGACAAAAATGGAAAGCCGTTGGCTAGTAGCGTAGGCGACATTGAGATACTTGAGAAAGCAATGTCATTTTTACAAGAAGCCGGAAAAAACAACCCAAAAGTGGGCGTAACAACCCACATTGATAAAATCGGTCAACGTATTCGCGCCATTCAAGACGGCACGAATATATAACGACTCTCTGCCACCGCGCCTCGACTAATGAACGCGAGTAAATGAATTAATTCACTTAACTTGATGTTTCACTTAGCGGCTAGAGGCGCACTCATTTAGGAACGATGATGTTTACAGGTCAAAACAAAGAATACCAAAGTACAGAAATTGAAAACGACGGTTTCTGGCCAAACATCAACGCAGGCGATTTTGAAAAGCGTCGTGGTGTACCGATTGACTTAAACAAAGAATCGATCGCTTACTCTGTCGCATCAGCAATCGGCCAAATCAACATCGAGCTACAAAAAAAACAAGCTGAATATAAAGCAAAGGGCTTTGAAGCAGCCGCTGACGTAACAGGCCAGCCATCAATAGATGGTAAAAACCTATTAGTTATCTTGTATGAAAAAGCGGTTTTTGCGCGTGCTAAATCTGAACTACTCCCTGAATATGCGACACAGCAAACCAAGGATGCAGGCGAAAACGTGGCATCAAGCCATTCAGAAATACGTGATCAGCTATTAGCAGAATCACAGCAACATATACGCGCCATTAATGGCAAAAGTCGTTGCGGAGTTGCACTGTTATGAGTGAGCCAGTAAGCCAAACAAGCGCAGGATATTACTTGCAAGGGCTAGTACAGCACCTAAACAGCGTAATACCTCAACGCCAACATAAAAATATTGAATGTTGGATGGAAGATGTAGAGCTGATCATCGGTTCTAAAAATCAAGGGCACGGTGCAGACATTGGTTTTTTATCTTATACCGCGTCATGGAGTTTTGAGCGCTTCCCGTTTAAAGAGCTCGACCCAGCCGTGGTCATGGCCAACGTCATAGCATGGCTTGAAGATAACGATCAACATCGTGATATTTACGAATTAAACGATCCAAGTTTTGACGTAGAAGCCGAAAGCGACACCACAGTGACCATGACATTAGACGTTGAGTTCATAGAGCCAATAATGGTGGTACCAGAACCTGATGGGGATATTTTGTGGCAAGGTCAAAAATGGGCATTAGCACCTTATGAAATATGGACCGCAACACATGGTGAAGTGTTTATAGCTAATACGTTACCAGTGGCTTAAATGATAGAAATTAGTTTTAACCGAAGCACAAGGCAGACAGCCAGAAACGTATTGCAAGCGATCGCATTGCCGCCACGAAAGCGAGCAACGTTATTAATGCGAGTGGCTACAAATATTACAAAAGTATCAAAAAGCAATATTACCAAGCAAAAAACGCCAGATGGCCAAAAGTGGGCGAAGCGTAAAAAAGGCCGAGTAAAGCGAAAAGCAAAAATGCTAATGGGGTTAAAAGACAACATTGGTGTCAGTAGTAGGTCGAATGAACGAGAGGCGATTATTTCGCTAAAAAGAGGTGATTACCGGATAGCTGCAGGTGCATTAGGGAAGATTCATAGTGATGGAAATACAAGAACGGTTAAAGCGAATGAAAACGCTTATAAAAAATTTAGTAAAAAAAAAGGTGTAGGTATTAGCCGACAACAAGCCAAAGCACTGGTGGCGTCGGGGTACAAAATTGCGGCATCACGAATTAATTCAGGCGCACCTAAAAGGAAAAAGAAGGTGCCAAGCGTGAAGTGGTTAGTTGCTAACTTTAGTCATGAAGAAACTAGATATGCATTTTGGTGGATGAGAAATGAAGGCAAGTTGGAGAGTAGTTCAAGTTGGACAATAAAAACACCATCACGTCGCTTCCTTGGAGCAAGTAAAGAGAAAACCCAGAAAGCATGGGATAGAGCGTTTCAAAGCATCAACTACGGTAGACGCAGACGCAGATAATAAAAATCACATAAAATAAAAGAGGTAGCAGCATGGCATTCCCAACGGTCATTATTAACATTTTAAACATGATGAGAGGCAGCATTCCTGCTGTTGAGTTTCATTTTCTTTATGTCGGTTACGGGACCGTGCCAGATGGTGCAGAGCGTAACTTGATCATAGTAGATAACACCTCAAATTTAGATGACGTGTTATCAGATGCAGATGCATCACTACTAAGGACCATGCAAGCCGCCCAATTAAATGGTAAGCAAAGTTGGACCGCAGGTGTCATGATCTTAAAAGAAGGTGATGATTGGCAAGATGCAATCAACAAAGCAAACGAAACATCAAGCTTTGAAGCCACTGTGTTAAATTTCCCTGCAGTCGATAAAACATTACTCGAATCTGCTATTGCACTGCGCCATGAGCTAAAAGCAAAACTAGGCCGTGAAACCTTTGTAATCTGTACCACGCCAGCCATTGATGCAACGGCAGTAACAGGCCAAACATGGGCTGATTATTTAGCCGATACCGCCGCGATTCAGGACAGCGTAGCCAGTGAATACATCACAGTGGCACCGCAACTGCACCTAAACAATTCAACAGTGGGCATCTACGCAGGCCGACTCGCTAACCAAGAAGTATCAATTGCCGATTCACCTGCCCGTGTAAAAACAGGTAGCGTATTAGGCTCAACAGACTTAGCCGTAGACATGGACGGAAAACCCCTACAACTCGCCTACTTAAAAGCGCTAGAAACAAATCGCTATGCCGTGCCAATGTGGTTCCCTGATTATCCTGGTCAATACTGGACAACTGGCCGAACGCTTGATGTGCCAGGTGGTGACTATCAAGACATTCGACACATTCGCGTAGCAATGAAAGCCGCACGTAAAGTTCGTATTCGAGCGATTGCACGTATTGCTGACCGTGAATTAAATTCAACGCCCGGTAGCATTGCATCAGCAAAACTCTATTTCACTCAAGATTTACGCGAAATGGCGATCACTAAATTGATCGGTGATTATGAATTCCCCGGTGAAATTTACCCGCCAGAAGATGACGACATAGTGATCACATGGGTGAACAGTGAAGAAGTTGAAATCTTACTAGCGGTTCAGCCATACGACTGCCCTTCGAAAATAACGGTCGGCATCATGTTAAATCAAAAAACAGGAGCATAAACAATGAGTGCTAAATTCTCAGGGCGTAACTTTGACGTCACTATTTTAGGGGTGATGGTGCATGTTAAATCAGCAAGCGCCACCATTAACGATGAAACGGCCGTAGCAAAATCGCGTGGTGTAACAGATGGCTACACAGATGGCAGTGTGACCTGTGATGTTGAATATGAAGTTGATTTAAGTAACTTCAAAAAGTTACAACAAAAAGCACGTGAAGCGGGTTCATGGCGCGGTGTCGAACCATTTGATTGCATGTTTTATGCAAACAACGGCCAAGATGAAGACAAAATCGAGCTATATGGAGTCAAACTATTAATTGCAGATCTAATCGCATTGGACCCAGACAGTGCAGACAAAACAACCCGTAAATTAAAAGGCTTTGTCACATCGCCAAACTTCGTAAAAATAAACGGCATCCCATACTTAAGCGCAGACGATACGCGCGGATTGGTGTAATCATGGACGCCTTTGACCGAGTAAGTGAACTGGAAACGCGCCAACGACAAATGGCGCTATCAAACCACTTTAAAGCAAATCAAAGCAAATTAGTGGTCAGTGAAACCCATTGTGTTGAGTGTGGAACCGAAATACCGGAAGCACGACAAAAAGCGGTCAAAGGCTGTCAGCATTGCGTTCACTGTAAATCGTTATCAGAACGGGGAAAGCTATGAAACATTTTATTTTAAAACGTCGATACTTTGAAGAGGGCACATTCTCAACGTTGCACCGCGCAGATGGTAGCAAAGTGTGTTGTGTTGTAGAGCGCGAATGGAAAAACAATAAGCCATTTAACTCGTGCGTGCCAGAGGGTGATTATTTATTAGTTCCTAATAACTCACCAAAATACGGGAAAGGATACGCCATGGTGGCCCCAACTTTAGGAGTTACAGTTGACGGGCCAAGCATTAGAACAGCATGTTTATGGCATATAGCAAATGTCCCAAGTGAATTGTTGGGGTGTGCGGCTCCAGGTTTAAGTTTTGGTTATGTCAAAGGCCAATGGGGTGTCGTTAGTTCAGGCGTTGCATTCACCGCATTAATGAAAGAGCTGGGCGGCGAACCTGCACAACTCACCATAGTGAAGGACTAATTATGTGGGATAACGTAAAAAATATTTTAGGTACCGCCGCGCCGATTATCGGCACATTAATCGGTGGCCCAGCAGGAACAGCCGTGGGCAGTTTGGTGGCCAGTGCGCTAGGGGTTGAAAATACGCCACAGGCCATTGAACAAGAGCTGAAAAATAATCCAGAAGCCTTGGTCAAACTGAAGCAACTTGAATTTGAAAATCAAGTACAGCTTAAAAAAATTGCATTTGAACATGCATCACTTGAAAGCGAAGAACGCAAATTAGCAGTGGTGCAACAAAATGCCACCATGCAAGCTGAACTCGCCAGTAATGATCCATGGGTTCGTCGTTGGCGACCGACTTTTGGTTATGCAGTGTGCGCGGCTTGGTGCTTATTATTCTTCGGCCTCGCTTACGCCATGGTAGTTCACCCAACTGTAGCCGCTGAATTAGTCGGTAGCGTGGTGGCCTTAACACCCTTGTTCGGTATTGCGCTGAGTGTGTTGGGTATCAGTATTCACAAGCGTTCAGTGGATAAACAAGTGCAAGCAGGTAAAGAGCCCGTGGGCATCGTTGCAGGATTGAAAAAAACAATAAAAGGCGGCTGATATGGATGCAAGCTGGTTAAGTTCATTAGTAGCACTCGCGGCATTACTTGTCGCAATAGTAGGCATGTTAGTCGGACATTTTTTTAAATTGTCCAGTGCATTATCAAACCACAAAACCCACGTAGCTGAAAACTACGTGACAAAAGATGAATTCAAAGCCCATGCAGAGCGATTAGAACGCCAAATGGAAACAGGGTTCAACCGAATTTACGACACATTAAACAAAAGAGAGACACCATGAAGAAATCAGCAGTAGCAAAAGCAATTGTCCTAACCATCGGCGCAACTGACTTTACATTTTCACCAACCGTTGCAGACCACAACAACTACACCAACGACCTAATGCCAGATAATAAAATTGCACCGGCCCATACGTTCTTATCACGAACAGTAGCGCCAGAGCAAAAAGAAGCATTGGTTGAATTGCTCGATACCGTGCCAGGTCTAGTGATGGAAGTATTCATGGAAATTAACAAAGCGTCGCGAGGTGGGCTGAAAGTCGCGCTAAAAAACTAAATAACAGGGTCAAGGCCATTGAGAAAAACAGCTTTGAGCAAGCTTTGATCCTGCGTCGTCATCTTTTACCAAATGAGAATGACGAGATTGAAAATCTAGCCAGCGCATTATGGCTAGACAATCATTTGTACGAACGCCAAGAGATAGCCGTTGCCAACGCCATAGGGAAGTTATTTAAAAAATGAGTACGATAACTGACAGACTAATGATGCACATCGGTGTAATTGACCAAGTCACACGACCATTGCGAGGCATCACCTCACAAATGCAAACCACCATGGATGCAGGCCGTAGAGGTATGTCAAATATGGTGACAGGGGGAGCTGGGTTAGTTGCATCAGGGTTGGCAATACAATCGGCATTAATGCCCGCTATCGAAATGGATAGAAAAATGGGCGAGGTAGCATCATTAGGCGTAACCGATGACGCCCTTAAACAACTGCAAAATACCGCGTTAGAATTTTCAGCAGAATATGGGAAATCAGCCACCGACTTTGTGGCCGCATCTTATGATATTCAATCTGCTATTGCAGGGTTAGATGGCAACGAGTTATCACAATTCACCAAAGCATCAGGCGTACTAGCAGCCGCAACTAAAGCCGACACAGGAACAATCACAAACTACATGGGCACCATGTACGGCATCTTTAAAAACCAAGCTAATGATATGGGCAAAGGTGAATGGGTCGAACAAGTGGCAGGCATGACAGCAAGCGCCGTGCAAATGTTTAAAACTACCGGTTCAGAAATGAGCAGTGCATTTACCAGTATTGGTGCAGAGGCAACATCATTTGGTATTGGCATGAATGAACAAATGGCGATCCTTGGTACCTTGCAAGCAACTATGTCAGGTAGCGAAGCTGGTACAAAATACCGTGCCTTTTTAAATGGAGCGGCTAAAGCACAAGACGCACTAAATTTAAGTTTTACTGATAGTCAGGGGCAAATGTTGCCAATGATTGAGATTTTAGAACAATTAAAAGGGCGATATGGTGACACCATTGATGTAGCTGAATCAGCCGAGTTAGCCAAAGCCTTTGGCACCAAAGAAGCCACAGGCATGATAAAACTACTTATGGCTGATACTGACGGGTTAGCGCAAAGCATTGAAACGTTAGGCCAAACGCAAGGCATGGGAAAAGCTGAGGAAATGGCATCAAAAATGACCGACCAATGGGAAAGAATGGAAGCGACCTTTTTTGCAGTGAGAGCCGCAGTATTTGGAGCTATATTGCCAGCAATAAATGCAGTTGTTGGGACAATGGCCGATGGGCTAATGACTGTTGTTGGATGGGTTCAAGAGTTCCCATTGTTAGGTGAGGTACTAGGATGGGTAGCCGTTGGGGTCGCTTCTTTGACTGGGCTTGTTGGCGCTTTAACGTTAGCAAGCGGGTTAGCAACTGTAACACTGTCAGGACTTGCAATAGCTTTTTCAGTATTAACGGGGCCAGTTCTCCTAGGCGTTGCTGTTATTGCAGGCGCTGTAACTGCAATTTGGTCTTACTGGGACAGAGTAAGTGCCTTTGTTGGCGGTTTCATTGATGCCTTTGTAAGGGCTTCAGGTGTTTCCGTTTTGTTTTATCCTTTGATCGACGCTTTTAAAGTTATTGGCGATTTAGTTTCTTGGGCATTTGGGTGGATATCTTCATTTTTACCTGCAATGAATGCAACAGGTGACGCGCTTAATAATGCCGCAAGTGCGGGTGAATTATTTGGCGGGATCGTCGGTGGTGCTTTTAGCGCAATAATCTATCCAATAAAGAAAGTATTAAGTGCAATTGATTGGTTGTTAGATAAGTTGAACCTCATTCCCGGTGTTTCAATTGATGTAGGCACTGAGTTTTCAGAGCTTGATAAAATGACTGCAAATATGGCAGTTGCTCCAGAGGTGAGTGGCGGTTGGTCGAGTTCATACAACAAAACATCAGACGCAGGCTCTGCAATGTTCCCGTATAAACAGCCACAAAATAAAGCGAGTTTACCACCGGGCATGGTAGCGAACGCGACGACGGTCAATAAGCAACAGGCAGGAAATAACAGAACATACGGTGATATAACGGTTAATACAACCGCACCATTCTCGCTTGATTATTTAGAAGAGGCGTCTGAATTCAATGCCGGATAAAAAATATATCGATATTAAAGTAGTTGATGGCGGTTGGGATATTGACGCAGGCCAACAGCCACAAGAATGCAGTGATTTATACAGCATCGCGCAAGATATAAAACACAGCATCATGGAATCAGGGTTAGCACGCGAATTAATCGCAGAGCGTAACGCCGCATTGCGATCTGATGTATTGGTACAAATAGAACAATTAGCCGAGCAAGATGTGCGAATCATCCCCGGCAGTGCAACAGCAACCGAGCTAACAGCAGGACAAATAACGCTGACAGCAGAGGCCTATGAATTTGGTGAACTAGAGGTAAATGCATGAGCAATAGACCAAACGCAGACTTTGAAAGCATTCTTTCAGAATCAAACATACCAACTACCGAAGCTGAATTAGAAATTAAACTAAAAGAACAGGTGGTTGCGGCAGGCAGTAAAGTATCAAATGACTCTGAAATGTCACCGTTTTGGCGTTGGGTGCGTGCTGCGGTTATCGTGCCTACCATCTGGTTAATTAAAACTCTATTAGCGGGTTACGTTCTACCTAATATGTTTATTGCAACCGCCGAACGTTGGGCATTAGAGCTAAAAGCATGGGAGCTGAACGTAACCGTAAAAGCCGCAGTAAAAACACAAGGCTTAATCACATTAACCAAAGCCACCGCAAGTGATGAAGTGACCATTGCCAAAGGCGCTATCATTCAAACATTGCCCATTGATGGCGTAACTTATCAATTGCAAGTATTGGCTGATACAGTGATCGCCATTGGTGATGAAACAGGAAAAGTATTGGTCGAAGCCATGACCGCAGGATTAGCTTATAACCTGCCTGCCGGTTACTTTAATATTTTACCCGTGGAACTACCGGGGATTACTGCGGCTGTCAATGAACCAGATTGGATAACAACATCAGGTGCAAATGAAGAAACCGACGAAGAGTTAGCATTGCGCTTACAAAATGCATTTACAAGTTCAGGCAGTTGGCACATTGATGATGCATATCGTGCAATTATTGCCAGTGTGGCTGGCATTCGTAGTGATAATATATTTTTTGAGAATACAGGAAATATTTCACCTGGTACCGCAAACGCTTATATCGTCATGGAAGTAGGTGAAACGCCACAAAGTTTAATCGATGAACTTAACGCACATATTACTGAAGATGACCATCACGGCCATGGCGATGTGCTGACTTGTTTAGCAATAGCAGATCAAAGCTATGATGTATCAGCCGAAGCCGTATTAGCCGACAACATGACCCAAGAAAAAATAGATACCACCTTATTAGAAATAGAAAACAGAATTAGAGCGGCATTCAGAGAAACAGAAGCCTTTGACGAAATGACCAGAGCAAAACCTAAAAGCCGTTTTAGCGTGTCAAAAATGGCCAGTGAAATTCACAGCAACATGGTGACCGTTAAATCAATAAAGATAAGCATCGATGGTGTGATCCAAGAAGATATTGTCAGCGCGTTAGTTCAACCAAGAATTAACACACTGGTCGTGAGTGAGGAAAGTTAATGCCAGATAAAATACCAGAACAGCCAACCACCGTTGTGCCGTGGTGGCAAGATGGAAGCACAACCAGTGACACCATCAAAGAACCCTATTATTTATCAAAAGGTGTGAGCGCTTTTTTCTCATTAATAAAAGGGTGGTTACTGTTTCCCCTTCAACAATCAGATCCACTGACTTGCAGTGAATCATTGCTTGATGTGATGGCGTGGGATAGAGATATCACTCGTTTTAAAAATGAATCGTTAGGGCTCTATCGTAAGCGCGTTAAATACGCCGCCCTTAATGCAAAAGATTCAGGCAGTGTCGCAGGGTTTAAGCGAATATTTGAGCGGTTAGGTATTGCCATTGTCTCGTTTAAAGAGCGCCAAAGTGAAGAGTGGGACGTTTGTACCATTGAGTTAACTGATAACGATATCTCAAAAAATAGCGCACTGTTGCAAACACTCATAGAGCAGTATGGCCGAACCTGTAGGCGTTATCGGTTTGAAGTTATCTTCCCAACTTTTGCTTATTTGGCCGCAGTGGAGTTTTCACACTCACATGCCATGTTTGTGGCACGAACGTCAGCAGTATGTGAAACCACTGTATTGACCGAGAGAATAAATCATCAACAACAAGTATTTGTCGCCTTTTTATAGGCAAGGAGCATAACCAATGAGTCAAACAGTAATACCACTGCAATTTGAACAATATTTGCAAGAAAAAATTAATGCCGGTTATGGTCCCGACATGAACGAAATGATTTTTGCATATATACCAGGATTAGATTTAGCCGCACCGATTGATCGCACAACCGGATTACCAGACCCATCAACATGGGTGCATAAACAAAGCGTTGATCAGGTTGGAAAAGTCGGTGAAAGCGCGTTAGCATATTCAGTTGTGATCCCATCATCTGTTGCTGAATTTACATTTAACGCTATTTACCTACATGATAAAAATGTGGTTAATTCATGTGGCGTTATTGTGCATAAAATTAGTGAAACAAAAGAGGATGGAATGTCATCAACTAAATCACTACTGCAAGCATATTCAGGTGCAGCGGAATTAACAGGTATAACGGTTGATGCCGAAACATGGCAAATAGACTATCAGGCTAGATTGAACGGAATAGATGACGATCATAGATTAGGTTGTTTAGATAGCTACGGAGAAGCAGCAGTTATAGACGGGTTTAAAGTGAGCAAGCAGACGGTACAAAATAAATATTTGATAACAGCAGGGACGGCCTATGTGGGTGGACTAAGAGCAGTTACAGAAGATGATATTGTTCAAACCATTACCAATAAACCAAGTGATATTTACATTGATGTATATCGCGCGGGGTCTGCACTATCTAGTTATATTAATAACGTATCAATATTTACATCTCAAACAGCAGAGAGTAATTATATTGATGCAGGTGGTAACAAACATTATGTCGAAAAAATTGCAACGATTAATGCAGATGGCAGTGTCACAGATAAAACTACATTAAAAACGGGCGCGTTAGAGCGTGCGGATAATGCTGCGACAGAAGATGATATTAACAATGAAGAAACAAATTTAAAACATGTGAAATTAAACCAATTTTGGAATGGTATTGAGAAAAAAATAGCAGAGTCTGCATTGTTTTCTCAGGGATTGCCGTGGGATAAAAACCGGATTTACAAAACAGGAGAAATATGCACTATTGAACAAAATGGTGAAATACAAATAATGCAGATGTATGCAGGGCCAAACTTAACCTGTGTTAACAAAGACCCTGCTATTTTGACTAATCGACATGAGCAGTGGCAAGACGCTACTGCCCCATTCTGGTGGATACCTTATACTGGCACAGAGGTAGGCATGCCATTTTGGTGGTTAAGTACAGCACCACCAGAAACGGCAATCATGGAGCTAAATGTAAATTTACCAACGGCCGTATATTGGCGCTTAGCGAGAAAATATCCAGAATTGGTCAATGGTAACTTTATCAATACGGGTGAAATTAGAGGTGAGTTTTTACGGGTGCTAGATC
This sequence comes from Psychromonas sp. SR45-3, assembly GCF_014163575.1. Lineage (NCBI taxonomy): Bacteria > Pseudomonadati > Pseudomonadota > Gammaproteobacteria > Alteromonadales > Psychromonadaceae > Psychromonas > Psychromonas sp. SR45-3. Next base: position 92,282 of record NZ_JACJDP010000008.1, on the reverse strand, counting down.
AAGGGCGTGGTGTAGATGTAAATCGCAGGGTAGGTTCTTGGCAGGATCACCAGTTTCAAAAGCACAAGCACGATATTCACGGCGAATCCGGCGGAGCAAATAACATTGTTGCGTTTCAAGATACTAATAATGACTCAGGTATAACTTACCCCTATAGCAATGTAGAAAGTCGCGGGGATTCTTACATCCATGTAGGGAATCCAAATACAGGCAGTTATGGTGAAGAAACACGCCCTAGAAACGTCGCACGCGCCATGGCCATTACAATTTAGGAGTTAATAATGTTAAACATAATCTATTACCCAGTGAATATCGCAACAAAAGAAGTATCAAGTGTCGGGTTGATAGCAGAGCATCGCGGTGGAGTATTGCATATTCCTGAGAACGTGTTGAAAACAAAGCCACTTCCTGAAAAAGAGGGGTTTTCATGTATTGCGTTGAATGATTTTTCAGGATGTGAATACATAGCTGATTTTAGAGGGAAAACAATTTATCAAACAGAAAGCCCTCAAAAAACAAAAAAAGTAACAGAGCTAGGAGAAATAGAAAACGGCTATACATTAGAAGAACCATTAAACTATTCGATATGGGATGGTGAGCACTGGGTACAAAAAATAGAGTTAATAAAAACAGCAAAAAAACAAGCAGTAACAGCGTGGCGTGATCAACAAGAAAGCGCAACAGACACAAAAGTAACTGTTGATGGTGTGACATGGGATGCAAACCCAGAATCAAGAACCCGATTAACTGGCGCACTATCAGCAACAAATTTGCCGGATTATTGGACGGATGCCGATAATAATGACCAACCAATAACACGAGAAACGCTGCAAAAAGTGAATGACGAAATCACCGCATTAGGGTTCGTTATACACGCAAGACAACGACAAATGAAAAAAGAAATAGAAAATCTAACGCAATTCGATGACGTAGAAAACTATGTAATTGGTTGGGCGAACTAATGCAAAAATCCGCACTATCATGGCCAAGTGCCGCGCAAGCAATACAAACTAGCGCCGAGTCGGTAACCGATTCGGTTGATAGTGCAATGACCAATGCCGTAGCAAAACTAACCGCCATTGAAAGCGAAGCAAACTACAGCCGTCATCCATTAAGCAGTGAAGCCGAAAGTTTATTAGGCCTACGTGCCGAACTCAATGCGCTGTTAAATCAAGGGCAAGTATTAACCGCCTCGCCCTATCAATTCCAAGTGGGCAATAAACAAGCATCAGGTAGCTATTTAAATCCACAAACCGCGCTTAAAATACTGGCCTCAAAAATGCGCGACCAAGTTGATAAAAACAGACCAACGGGCACAATCAACGCCATTGTTGTGATGGTTACTGAATCACAAATAAAACGCTTTGCAGATTCAATGAATAGCATTACCGCTGTTTTAACATTGCCAGACTGGTGCCAAGTGGCGAGACAGGCCACTGCATTATCAACAAATGGAGTTGATAAATTGCATCAATCGGCATCAATCATACAACCGAGATTTAAACCACAAGCACACTTAAATGCTCAGCCGTTGCGTGAACTGTTAAAACAACAAGGGGCGCAACTGGCCACGCTTGAATCATTAGCCAATGACAAAACCAACGTGATCGGTAAGTTACAAGCATTAGCCGCAAAACGTGCCAATAAATTAAACCAAATAAGCACTGCAATGAATGCGTTAAAATCATTAAATGGTAGTGTTTATAGTCTGTCGATAAGTGGTTCACCTGAAAGTATTGCATCACAACTATTGCAAGCATCAGCGCCCAATAACAACCAATACACAGTGGCAAGCTTATTACTAAGCGAACAGCCGTTAACATTTTTTGAGGATTTACTATGCTGAGTTTAAATGGTGAAGTGATCAAACTAAACGGTATGACCGTTGCCATGTCGATGGAGTTAAAAGACCAAGACATGAGTGGCCAATCATCAGCAACCGACGTGGCAGAACAGGGCGACAAAGGAAAAAAGCTATCCTTTGCCGGCACAGTGCCGTTTAAATCAGTGGACACATTAACCAAACTTTATCAACTCGCATCAGCAAAAGACGACAGTGACAACCGCCAAGTTTACCGCGTGGGTAATGACCTAGCTAAAGCCTTAAAAATTCGTGAAGCCAAGTTTACGAATAACATCAATGCTACCGAACACGCAACACTATTGGCGTGGAATGTCACGTTTGAGCTAAGAGAGCATAATGGGGTGGCAGAACAAAAAGAAAACAGACTCAAAGCAACTACCAAGCCAGAGCAAAAACAAAACACCCGCCATCAACAAGCACTGATTGATGCAGAGCAGGCGGGAATATGAAACTAAACAAACGGCTATACATTAATAACCAAGATGCAAAACTCGCAGAACATCGAGTTAGCCTAAAATTATCATTGGGTAGCGTGGCTATTTTTACCCTGTCAGATGAACTGGTGATTGAAAAAAATCAAGCAGTACGCTTTGATATCGGCTACCAACAAAACATGAAACCATTTTTTGAAGGCTATATTGAAAAAATACAGCCTGCAGAAAATGGCCACATCAAAATTACTGCAAAAGAAAACACAGGAATATTAAGCCACCGCTGGCCAGTTAGTGCAGAACACCCAACCATGCGTGATGTGTTAGCATTATTATCTGATAAAACAGGGTTGGAATTTGTATTGCCAAAAGATGCAGATTACACCGATAGAAAAATACCTAACTTCGTCTGCCAAGGAACAGGCTACCAATGCTTACAGCAAATAGGGCGCGCATTTGAAATAAACGATCTCGTTTGGTTTCAGCATACCGACCAAACCGTGCACATCAGTAGTTATCAAGATTGCCGATTTTATAATAAACCGGTCAACATTCCGCTGGACTTATCATCAAGGTTGAAAGGCGATAACATGACCTTTGCCCCGTTCCCGATGTTGCGACCGGGGGCGCTAATTAAAGATGATAAGCTGACAGAGAAAAGAATTATCCGTTTAGATTTAATGGGCGATGAAATGACCGCCTATTGGGAAACCGATAAAAACAGCGTACCGGCTAAAAAACGAGAAATATTAAATTACTTCCCTGAACTGGCCACGGCTAATCACCTACCCAAATTAGGGCGAGTTGAAGCAGTGCGCGATAATGCCCAAGCAGGACAAACAGCCGATCCGTTTCGCCCTCGTTATTCGGTGGACGTTCAGCTATTAGATGAAAACCTAAATGCAGATACAAATGTGCCAGTTTATCGTTCCATCCCAATGCCTAATACCATGGCAGGCAGTGAATCAGGATTATTAGCCTACCCACTTGAAGGAACATTCGTTGAAATCGCATTTGCTTATGGCCGTAACGATTTACCAATTCTTCGCGGTGTTTATGGACGTGATTATGCATTGCCATCAATCGCACCAGGTGAACAACTGCAACAACAACGTGATGCAGTCAGCCAACGCATCGATGCCGCAGGAAACAACACCGAACAAACAGACCAAACACAAACAAAACGTGCATTTGAACAGCACGACCAAGCCGATAACTACCAAGGCGAATTTGGAAAGCATCGATTAATTGTTGATGAACACAGCATTGAAGAGATTGTGGGTAAAAAAGTCATTGAGGCACTAGGTGCTATCGACCTATTATCAGGTGATGATTTGGTATTGGGCTCACTAGGTAACATGCAAGTATCAACAGCTGGCGAACTAATAACAACAGTCGGTAAATTAAGAACAACTATCATCACATTAGATGACAAACTAAAAGTGCTACAAAACAGAATACAAACAATCGAAAAAGACGACACACTAACAGTCAACGGAAAGCAGACAATCGCAATAACCAAAGACCAAATAATTACCGCAAAAAATATAACGCAAGATGCGGACACAATTAAATTGAATGGTGGTACAGGCGTGATCACATGCCAAAGCATTTGCCCGTTCACAGGTAAACCACATGTGGATGGTTCAACCACCGTTTTTGCAGGAAAATAAACTATGGCATTATCACAGAATTCATTAGAATCAAAACTAGAAACGGAATTGACAGCCCAAGGGTTCGTATTAAGCGGTGAGTTCGCAATGGCAAGCAAACTAGCCACAGCCATTGCAAACGCAGTCGTCGATGAAATAAAACAAAATGCGCAAGTGAACGCCAACAAAGTGGAATAGTTAAAAAAAAGTGTCCATAAACTGTCCACAGTGGTGGTATTAGGGCGCATACAGTGGCACACTGTGACGCACTAAAGCCTTGAGTACCTTAGTAAGTGGTTGTTTTGTAATGTTGGGTGTGGGTTCGACTCCCCCCATCTCCACCACATCAAGGTCTTAAGAAGACCGCTAAAGACCCGCAACGCCCATAACCAAAGGCATTGCGGGTTTTTTTATGTCTATAGGGTTCGAGAGAGACTGCTGACATCTAGTATTTTAACTAGTACTATATCTAGTATCGTAACAATTCAACAAAAGGCGGTACTAGATAATGGCAAGAACAACACCCTTAACCAATACTGAAGTTAAGCAAGCTAAACCCACGATGAAAGACGGTAAGTTGATCGCCAAGAAGCTTTCTGATGGTGATGGTCTCCAAATTAAAATATCCCCTAATGGCACAAAAAGTTGGATTTTAAATTTCAAATGTCCATATACCAAAAAAATGACTTCAATGAGTTTTGGACTATACCCAGCAATATCATTAGCAGATGCTCGAAGATTAAGAACATCTGCAAGAGATCTTTTAGCTCAAGGTTTAAATCCCAAGAATGAAAAAGATTCAAAACAACAATTAGAAGAAGAAAAAAATAGTAATACCTTCAAATTGACAGCTATTAACTGGTTTGAAGTAAAAAAAACTAAAGTAAGCCAAAATTATGCGATAGATATTTGGCGTTCTCTAGAGCTTCACGTTTTTCCTAAGTTAGGGAATGTGCCATTAAATAAATTAGTAGCACCAAAAGTTATTGATGTGATACGTCCTGTTAGCGCAAAAGGCAGTTTAGAAACAGTGAGGCGATTATGTCAAAGGATTAATGAAGTAATGGTTTTCGCAGTTAACACAGGTTTGCTTAATAGTAATCCATTAGCTGGCATTAATAAGGCGTTTGAAGTGCCTAAGAAAAAACATATGCCTACACTTAAACCAAATGAATTACCCGATTTAATGCTAGCCCTAAACACGGCCAGTATTAAAATAATTACTCGTTGTTTAATTGAATGGCAATTGCATACTATGTGCAGGCCCAATGAGTCTGCTGGAGCAAGGTGGGAAGAAATTGACTTTGAAACCAGAATTTGGAATATTCCAGCCGAACGTATGAAAATGCACCGACCGCATAGTATTCCTTTGACTGATCAGACTATGGCATTACTTGAATTTATTAAACCTATTAGTGGAAAGCGTGAATTTTTATTTCCAGCTGATCGGAATCCTCGTAAACATGCAAATGAATCAACAGCTAATGTCGCTATAAGTAGAATGGGCTTTAAAGGGCGTTTAGTTGCACATGGACTTCGCGCATTGGCAAGTACTACACTAAATGAACAAGGTTTTGACGGTGATGTTATTGAATCATGCCTTTCTCATGTCGATGCTAATGAAGTACGAAAAGCCTATAACCGCAGTGAATATCTTGAAAGAAGACAAAAAGTGATGGCTTGGTGGAGTAATCATATAGAACAAGCATCAATGGGTAATATGAGTTTAACTAGATCCAAGGGGCTTAAAATCATAAATGGTTAATTCACCTTATTTTTAATCTATTAGCAATATCACCAGTACCAATGATAATAACCTTTATTCCCCATCAACTTCGTAGCCGGTATAGGTAGTTTTTATAGCTATACCGCTTATAAACCATCTATACCAGTTATTAACAGTCAAGTTAAATGATTACTTATATTTTTGATAAAAATTAGTAAATAATCTGTAATTCTGGCTAAATTATGATCTGTATTATTCTTTTAATAATCTTCTATATCTCTAAGAAGGAATGAGAAATGACTAGATCACTTGAATTAGTTGTTAAATTAGCAACTCCAAAGTCTCCAAAGATGAATACTTTAAATAATGGGGCTTTTAGTAATGACTTTTTAGAACGCAATGAGATTTTATCTGAACTCGATCTTTCAAATACAAAGTATCGTTTAGGTATGCTAGTAATAAAGGCAAAGTACTTTGATAATGTTCCTAATAATATAGTTGAGTTACTTGAGCATATTAACAAAAAATTCTTATCTATTGGAGTTGCTGCTAGTAAGGTCGCTTCAATTATTGTAATTAATATGCTCACTAGGACCCCCATACCAAGTCAATATAAAAAAATAGAATCTTTGTACAAAAAATTTGGACCTAAAGCAGAACTTGCTTTGAAAAAACAGATCGAGATTAAAAATCAATTAGACGAACTATATGAAGATAGTTATCAAAGAGAACAGTTGAAGAGTATTCTGAAGTATGAAAAATTAAAGCTTGATCAATTAGCCCGAGAAAAGGCTAAAAGTACGACGCTATGCCCTAAATGCCAGGGTGCAAGTTGTGACTTGTGTACTTCCGGTCACATACGAATAACAATGGACGATGCCTTACAGCTTTTTCATATGTTCAAAATCCCTCTATGTGTAAATTCGTTCTCAATAACATATTGGGAGCCAATTTTATCAATTTTTCGTGAGTTAAGGTGCATGGAAAAAGAGGCTGTACATCAAATGGGCTTAAAGCATAAAAAAATAAATAAGACTAAAGCTAACTATTGTCTTCTAGATTCGTAATTTCCATTTCAACGGGTTTGTACAATATTATAAGCCCGTAAAATTTATTATTACTTTAGCCTCAGTAAATAGTTATTCAATTGATTTACTTTAAGGATTCTAAACTCTCCTAATATATACCCTTTATTGGCAACTATTATTTATGGGAGCTGTGGTGAATTGATTTATAAAACGATAGTGCTATTCATTTTAAAAACATAATTAAGGGGTTTTTATATAAAAAATGTTACTGAATTTTGTTAATTTTTTATATGGCCTTACAGATTAGTACAATAATGTTTTCTCAAATTACGGCGTTATATTTTTTCCGTTAATATTTTTGATTAATTTGTTATTTACGTAATACAAATTTTGTAAATCGAGGATATGATAATTACCTCCCCGGTAATGTACATATCAATATCCAACTTAAGGCGTATAAAAGCCTGCAACTCATTCATTATTAATCAAATAAAGTGATTTAAAACTCAATAAAATGATTAATGTTTGTTATCATAAATCATCTATTTGTTCTATTAATTATCTGCAATTAAAGAGACCTTCATGACAGCTACAACTAAGAAAAGTCCAACGACAAAAAAAACTAAAATTGGTTTTGAAGAATCCCTTTGGGATGCTGCGAATAAATTGCGTGGTAGTGTTGAATCTGCTGAATACAAGCACATCGTATTAAGCCTTATCTTCCTTAAATTCATTAGTGATAAGTTTGAAGTGCGTAAAAATGCCATTGTTGCAGAGTACGGTAATGAATATATCGATATGGTTGAGTTTTACACCATGGAAAATATCTTTTATTTACCTGAAGACGCACGTTGGTCGTTTATTCAAATGAACGCCAAACAAGATGATATCGCGGTAAAAATCGACTCAGCGTTACATGCCGTAGAAAAAAGCAATAAATCATTGGCAGGCGCATTACCCGATAACTACTTTTCTCGTTTAGGGTTAGATAGCAGTAAACTCTCTGCATTAATCGATACCATTAACAATATCGACACAATCGCTAAAGAAGGTGCCGACAACGCAGAAGAAACTAAAAGCGAAGAAGATTTAGTCGGTCGTGTTTACGAGTACTTTTTAGGTAAATTTGCGGCATCTGAAGGTAAAGGCGGTGGTGAGTTCTACACACCAAAATCCATTGTTACGCTGATTGCCGATATGATTGAACCGTTCTCAGGTAAAATTTATGACCCATGCTGTGGCTCAGGCGGCATGTTCGTGCAATCGCTTAAATTCATTAATAGCCATAACGGCAACCAAAAAAACATCTCTATTTACGGGCAAGAATATACCAATACCACCTATAAACTGGCGAAAATGAACCTTGCCGTACGTGGTATTTCAGGAAATTTAGGCGATGTAGCCGGTGACAGTTTCTTTAAAGACCAGCACCCTGATTTAAAAGCCGATTACATTATGGCAAACCCTCCGTTTAACCAAAAACAGTGGCGAGCAGATAATGAGTTAGTAGACGATGCACGTTGGGCGGGTTACCCAACACCACCAACAGGTAACGCCAACTATGCGTGGATCATGCACATGATTTCAAAACTTAGCGAGCACGGCACCGCTGGTTTTGTATTAGCCAACGGCTCAATGAGTTCAAATACCAGCGGTGAAGGCGACATTCGCCAAAAAATCATCGAAAACGATTTAGTCGATTGTATGATCGCCTTACCGGGGCAACTGTTTTACACCACACAAATTCCCGTGTGTTTATGGTTTATTAGTAAAGACAAACGCGGTAATGATGAAAAAGGCTTATTAAAACGCCGTGACCGACAAGGTGAAACGCTATTTATTGATGCGCGTGAAATGGGCTCGATGGTTAACCGTACCTTAAAAGAATTAACCAATGACGATATTGCCAAAATCACCGAAACTTACCATATTTGGCGTGGTGAAGAATTTGTTGTTGAAAGTGAGGAAGCAAGCGAGAAAGCACAAAAAGAGTACCAAGACATCGCGGGTTACTGTAAATCAGCCACCCTTGCTGAGATGAAAGCCAACGATTATGTATTAACACCCGGTCGATATGTTGGCGCAGCAGATCTTGTTGACGATGGTATTCCCTTTGAAACTAAAATGACAGAACTCAGCCAAACCCTTTATAGCCAAATGAATCAAGCTGAAGCGTTAGATAAAGCGATCCGTAAAAACTTGGAGGCGCTGGGTTATGGGGAATGATAAATTATGTGATATTGCAGATGTAATTGATTCACTTCATAAAACACCACAGTATGTAACCTCAGGAAAACCAATGGTTAGAGTTACTGATGTAAAGTATGGGAGTATTAATCTTGAAAAAACTTTTAAGGTTGATGAGATTGTTTTTGATGAGTTCTCAAAACGTTATCGACCAAGTAAAGGTGACATCATAATAACAAGAGTTGGAAGTTATGGCATAACGGCTTTAGTTGAAGAAACTAATTTTTGTTTGGGTCAGAATACTTCTGCAATAGTTCCTAAAATAAATCCTAGATATCTATATTTAGCAATAAACTCTTCTTTTGTTAAAAACCAAGTAGAGAGTTTAGTTGGTGGTTCGACGCAAAAAACATTAAGTCTAAAAGTTATCAATGGTTTGCTTATTCCTCGGTTTCCTGAGGATGTAGAAGAAAAAATTGCAAATATTGGTGCAAGATTAGATGATAAAATACAATTAAACCAACAAACCAACCAAACCCTAGAAAAAATGGCGCAGACGTTATTCAAAAGCTGGTTTGTTGATTTTGATCCTGTGTTTGATAATGCATTAGCTAAGGCTGATTTTAACCTAGAAGCTCTACCAAGTACGTGGCCTGCAGCATTAGTACAACGTGCAACATTACGCTTACAGGTGTTGCAACATAACCCTGGACTGCAAACAAAACTAACACAGCACAACCTAGCAGAACCTGAAAATAACATAGAGCTGGCACAAGCAGAAAATACCCACCAACACTTCCCAAGCGAGTTTGAACCAACCGACGCCCCCTCAATCGGCATCAACGGCTGGATTCCAAAGGGATGGGAGGTCGTCCCAGTATCAAAAGCGATTCAAGTAAATCCTAGAACAACGTTGCCTAAAGGTACTGTCGCTAAATTTGCAGATATGAAATCAATACCAACCTCAGGCTACATGGTTGATGAAATCATCAAAAAAGAATTTTCTGGAGGTGCAAAATTTAAACAATATGACGTTTTATTAGCCCGCATTACTCCATGTTTACAAAATGGTAAAACAGCATTAGTAGACTTTCTTGCTGATGATGAAGTTGGTTTTGGCTCAACGGAGTTTATTGTTCTTAGGAAAAATAAGAGCATTAGCTACCCGTTCATTGCATGTTTAGCTAGAGAAGAAAACTTTAGGGCTCATTGTATGCAAAGTATGGTTGGTTCTTCTGGTCGTCAACGAGTACAAAATCCGTGTTTTAATGATTATTATCTAGCACTTCCAGAAGAAAGCGTTGTTCTTAATTATTTCACTGAATTTGCTAAACCAAACTTTACTAAAATGATGAGTAATAAACTCGAGACTCAATCTTTAACAAAAATCCGAGAAGCACTTTTGCCAAAATTAATTTCAGGTGAATTACAAATTACGAATGCTCGAATTACAGAAAAAGAGGAATGCTAATGTTTTCTTTTTTTGGGAATTTATTTAAAAATCTCAATTATTATGTAAATAAAGACATTAATGAAACTATTTATAAAAACGAAGCGTTTAAGCAAAATAAATGGAGTTTCTTTGAGGGACAAATTGTTCAATGGTCACAACGATACCTGTTCTATGTCAGCATGCTGTTCTTCTTCTTTGTTTTGCTATCTTCAAATTTATTAGTATGGAAGCCTGAGTTAACAGCATTAGCTTTACCCTTTATCAAAGACAAGAATGCCTTACTCGGCTGGCAACAAATATTTTTGGGTGGTCAATTAACTATCGTTGCGGTTATTTACCCACTTGTTGTTGGTTTGATTGGAGTTCTATTACAAAATACAGCAGGATCTCAAACTATCTTGCCAATTTACCAGAAATACTCTGGTTTTATGTTTTCAGGTTTGAGTGGTTTAGCTTTATCTTTATTTATACTTCTCGGTTACTTTTCCAAGCCTTGGTTAAGCGATTCAAACTACCTAGCTGTGTGTATCTCATCGGCAGTATGGCTATCACTAAACATTCTGCTGACCTCATGGTTTTTTGCTAAAACATTTTCAATATTAGATGCCACGAAACGAGATAACTTAATTATTCGTTACTCGATTAATGAGTTATGTATTAAAGATATAAAGAGCCGCCTAAAAGTTATATTTGTTGAACATTCCTGCCATAAAGGTTTTCTATCCTTCCAAAACAAATCAATTCTAAAAATTGAAAATCATAATTACACAGATGAAGGATATGAAGTTTTAACTGTAAATGTTAACAAACATAAATCACTAAGTAATATTCGATTTTGGTTACTTAAATTAGCAATTCGATTGCAAGTAATGATCCTTTTTTTATTCAGGAAAAAAGGACTGACACTTATTTTTCAACCTTATCGTTTATCTAAGGCGTTAAATGAATTTCATCTTTGCAAAACTAATTTTAAATTAAATTATCTGGTTAAATTTTTGATAAAGGGATCGGTATCATACAAAGCTGTTGATAACCTAAGTGATGAAAGCTTTAAAGCAATGTCAGATGGTTTGTTAGGCTCTGCCATTGACTCTATCAATAACGACAATACGCATGGATTTGAAGTTGCGGTAAATAATTTAATTGCATGGCATATAGAAATATCTTCTAGCTTAGCTTTTATTAATGATCACGGTAAAAAAGACAATTGGATCCTATTACCAAATTCTGGCCTGTTTGGACGTAGTTATTTAAATGAATTGAACACAGAGTATTATAAACTTTCTCGGCTAGCATCAGAGAAAATTATGATTACATCTAGTTACTTCCAAAAAATGTTGACCTTGCATAAAAGGATTAACTCATTTGGTTACGGAGTATCTGCGAGAGAAACGGCTGTGCTCATTGAGGGAAATTATTTACAGTGGCACATATTAGTTGAATGGTATTCAGTGCATCTAAATCAATCAGATATTAGGTTAGCAAATAAATACGAAGAGCTTTTGTACATATTTGTAGGAGCTTGGGAGGACTGGTTAAACTCGATTGAATATAAGTATAAACGTGAAGGAGATATGGAAGAAGCTTATCCTTCCTTCATTTCTCATCTGGGTTTTTCAGCACAAGCTGTTATCTCTGCTTTACGTTTTGAAAACTTTGAAGCCACCAGTTGGGCTATTGATATCTTAAATAACTGGTTAAATAATTTCTCTAAAAAAGACCATTACCATCAAGAATATCAATGGAAAATTGAATTCCTGACAACTGCTCAGCTTACTGTTACTAATAAAGATAATAGATTCTGGAAGAGTATATTGAATGAGCATAAGTATGAACATGTGCCTGCTTTTGAACTTGCATTTAAAAACCTTACAACAGATCTTAGGTTGATCACTGCTTGTTATATTTTATCAAAACCTAAATCAGACCATGAAGGTAAGATTAAGAATCATGTATTAACTCTCCTGTCTGGCCAATGTAAAGATGGTGGTGACTCTGCTGTATCAACTCAATTTACAAATCCAGGCGAGGTGCTTGGTGCATATATTAGACAGGGTGAATATATATCGTCTGATGGAAATAGGCCTTATAAAGATTATTTGTCTTCAGTTATCGAGAAATTTGAAAGAATGGATACGCAGAAAATGGTTTCTGGCCGTTCATATTCTGGCTGGGGGGGGATAGATTCTCCTCTTAGTATGAAACGTGCATACATTGAAATATCACTTTCAATGTCATCAAGCGTTTGGTTTTTGAGCGAACGTTGGTACAAGTTTATTTTATCTGAAATGTTTGCACAAACTTCTCGCTATAATTTAGTTCAAGAACTTAAAGAGTGGATAAAAATAGCTGAGAATATTGAAAGCTCCATCCTATGCGCTGAAGGTCAACTTAGAGTATTTAAAACTAATTTCAAGACGTCTATTGAGAAAATTATAGAAAGGATTGAAAGTGTTAATAATAACCTTCTTGAAAATGCCGAAATTGATGAAAACAAGCTTAATCAATTAGCTTTGTTCGCTTCAAGTCCTTTCTTAAAAATACAATCTCCACAATACCCATTTAGTTTATTCGATAAAGTGAGCAACAAAGATTTTGTTAGCAACGCCACTGCACACAAATTGACGATTAATGGATTTGGCAAAGACAGGGTTGCAGAAGGGATTGATTCAACGTATGTGATTAACGAAGAAAATTGGCTTGCTGATGGGGTAAAAAATCAAGTCGATAAGAGTATCTATCAAAGTGTAATTAATAAAGTCCCATCTGAAGAAGTAGTTTGTGAATCAGTTGAAGTTACATTTGCTCAAATTCGTCGATTAGCATTAGATTTTGAAAAACCAGTTTTGTTTATTTCACACCGTAATTTTGAAAATACGATAAGAAAATACACTTATGATGCAAATAATTCCAGTTTATTTGGCATTGAACTAAGGGATGGTTTTAGTGGGGGATACCTTTGCCATATCGATAATTGTCCTGTCTACAGGTTACCGTTAAGAGAAGGTAAACAGTGTTTAATTACCTCTAGAAACTTGTTTAAGAAGCTTTTGTTTTCACCTGTTGATGAGCTGCAACAAAGATACGTTAATGCATCTTTTGCAGTTTCTGATAATAACATTGAAGGGAAGTTATCCTTAACATTCTTTATGGAAATACAGTTGAGTAATGATCAATGTATTCAACTAAATCTGACATTTGATAATGAAGCTATTCAATATAATTAAGGTAGAAAATGAAATTCACTGAAGCTAAATTAGAAGAAGCGATTATTGAACTCTTAGGTGAGCAAGGTTACCCACACAGTAAAGGTGGAGAGCATCCGTTATTAATTGATGGTGTGCGTACTCAATCTGAGGTGTTGATTAAAGCAGATCTACAAGCCTTTCTAGCGAAGCGCTATCAAAGCGCGGGTATAACTGACGGTGAAATTGAATCGATTATTCGCAAGTTAGAAACCCTGCCTGCCAGTGATTTATACGACAGCAATAAAACGTTTTGTAAGTGGTTGAGTGATGGTTTTTTATTAAAGCGTGAATCTGCTAGTACCGCGGGCAGTGCTTCTCAAAAAGATTTGTATATTCAACTGCTTGATTACGACAATGTCGAAGCGTCAGTTAAACAATCATTATTTCCTGATGCTGTTAATGCTAACTTTGTTGATTCTACAGCCGATCAAAAAACGTTAAAGGTAGCCGAAGATAATGTGGCTTACTTAGCGGATGCTAAAGCAAGCAAGGCTACAGATGACGGCAATATCTATCGGGTCGTTAGTCAGTTAGAAATTGTCGGAGCAACGGGTGAAAAGCGTATTCCTGATGCGATTTTGTATATTAATGGTTTACCGCTCGTTGTATTTGAGTTTAAAAGTGCGATACGCGAAAAAGCCCCAATATTTGAAGCCTTTGAACAGTTAACTATCCGTTATCGTCGTGCTATCCCTCAACTATTTGTATTTAATACCTTGTGTGTGATCAGTGATGGCGTGAATAATAAAATGGGGAACTTGTTTGCCCCTTATCAATTCTTTTACTCTTGGGGCAAAGTGACTGGCCAAGAGTTGGTGGCTGAAGATGGCATAAACTCGTTACATACTATGCTTCAAGGTTTATTTGATAAAGCGCGTTTACGTGATGTGATGCGCCACTTTGTCTTTTTCCCTGATACCAGTAAAAAAGAGATAAAAATTGTACCGCGCTATCCACAATATTATGCGGCTAAAAAGCTATTCGAAAATATCAAAACCCATCAAAAACCAATGGGGGACGGTAAGGGGGGACTTACTTTGGTGCAACGGGGTGTGGTAAGAGTTATACCATGCAGTTTTTATCGCGATTGTTGATGAAAAGTGTCGATTTTAAAAGCCCAACGATTATTTTAATCACTGACCGAACCGATTTAGACGACCAGCTATCGCAACAGTTTGGTAATGCTAAAACCTACATTGGTGACAATACTATTACCACTATCACTAGCCGTAGCCATTTACGTGAGTTATTAAAAGATCGTAACAGTGGTGGTTTGTTTTTAACGACCATTCATAAATTTACTGAAGATGCAGAGCTATTAACGGATCGCTGTAATGTTATTTGTATTTCCGATGAAGCGCACCGTAGCCAAGTCAATTTAGATCAAAAAGTGACAGTGACAGACACTGGTGTTAAGAAGACCTACGGCTTTGCAAAATACCTGCACGACTCTTTACCTAATGCTACTTATGTTGGTTTTACCGGTACACCGGTTGATGCCACCTTAGATGTGTTTGGTCAGGTTGTTGATTCTTACACTATGACGGAGTCAGTAAAAGATGAAATTACAGTGCGTATTGTTTACGAAGGACGCGCTGCGAAAGTGTGTCTTAACAATAATAAACTAAAAGAAATTGAGCAGTATTATAAAGACTGTGAAGCAGTCGGTAGTAATGAATTACAGATAGAAGAGAGTAAAAAAGCAACCGCTAATATGAATTCGATATTAGGCGACCCCGACCGCATTAGTGCAATAGCAAAAGACTTTGTCGAGCATTATGACAAACGTGTTGAAGAAGGCTCCACGGTCGTTGGTAAGGCAATGTTTGTCTGTAGTTCACGTGGCATTGCTTATCAACTATACCAAGAGCTCGAAACGTTACGCCCAACTTGGTTTGAAAAAGTAGATACAGATAATGCCAGTGAGTTATCTGACATTGAACGTAAACGAGCTATTAGCGAAGGACGCATTGCAGCCCCTTCTGAACGGGTGAAAATGATCATGACCCGTGGTAAAGATGATGTAGCACGTTTGTATCACTTACTTGGTGGAAAAGACGAACGTAAGGCCTTAGATACACAGTTTAAAAATAAAAATTCTAATTTTAAAATCGCGATAGTGGTTGATATGTGGCTAACCGGTTTTGATGTGCCATTTTTAGATACCATGTATATCGATAAGCCCATTCAAAAACACAGTTTAATTCAAACTATTTCTCGTGTTAATCGTCAGTTTGAAGGTAAAGATAAAGGCTTGGTTGTTGATTATATTGGTATTAAATCAGCCATGAATAAAGCGTTGGCCCAATACTCTAAAACCGATGAAACCAATTTTGAGGATGTTAAAGCCTCTATTATTGAAGTTAAAAATCACCTCGCTTTGTTAAAAGATGCTTTTCACACATTCGATGCTACTCCGTATTTTACTGGCCAAGCGGTCGCGCAGTTAAACTGTTTAAATCATGCGGCTGAATTTGTATTAGTGACTGAAAAACGTAAAAAACGCTTCATTGATATAGTGAAACGTTTAAAAGCCGCTTATGACGTTTGTTGTGGTAGCGAGAAAATAAACGAAGAGGAGCGTAATCATATCCACTTCTATTTAGCCATTCGCTCTATTGTTTTTAAACTCAGTACTGGCGTTGTGCCCGACGCAGCGCAGATGAATGCCAAGGTACGTGAAATGCTTTCTGAAGCATTACAAAGTGATGGTGTAGAAGAGATCTTTAAACTGGGTAATGAAAGTGGTGGTGAGATTGATATTTTCAATGATGACTATATTGCTAAAATTGAAAAAATTAAACTGCCAAATACTAAAATTAAGATATTACAGCAATTGTTAGCTAAGGCGATTGGCGAATTAAAAAAAGTAAACCAAGTACAAGGTACTGATTTCACTAAACGTTTTGAAGCATTAGTTGAACGCTATAACGAACGCAAAGAAGATGATGTATTAGTGAGTGAAGTCTTAGAAGAGTTCTCTGACAGTATGGTTGACCTAATCTACGGCGTGCGTGATGAGATGAATGCTGGCGATGAGTTAGGTATTGATATCGAAGAAAAAGCCTTTTATGACGCATTAAAAACCTTAGCTGTTCGGTATGACTTTGATTATCCAGAAGACAAACTTATTGAGTTGGCTAAAGCGGTAAAAGTTATTGTCGATAATAAAGCTAAGTTTACAGACTGGAATCACCGTGATGATATCAAAGCGGCTTTAAAAGTAGAGTTGATATTAATACTAGCCAAGTTTGGTTACCCACCGGTAAGCCGTGATGAAGTTTATAAAGAGATATTTGAGCAAGCAGAGGCGGTTAAGGCTAGAGGAGCTTAATCATGAATGTTTGTAGATACTATTTATTCACAAGAAGTTGTTACAGAACTGTCAGGTGAAGAGCTTTGTAAACGTCTATTTGAATGTTGGTATCTAATGAGAAAATAGAAGTTTGGGGGCTAGTTATGATGAGGAGTGAGCCCGGAATTAAAAAGGTAAAGACTATATTTGAAAATAGGGAAATTAGTTATTCAATTCAAACTCGTCAAAATATTGATAACGGAGTTTATGTTGGTCCAGGATATGCCATTGAATAAGAATGATGTAATAATTGATGAAAAAGCCAGCTATACCTCCGACACTATCTATGGTGAGGTCTATGACCTTCATTTAGTACAACTCAATACAAAAATTAAAGAAAAGCTCTGTAAATAATATGGCACAATATAAGCTTTTTAAAGCTACATCATGACTTGTATAAAGTGATCACTTTTGGATAACATCTTTCTAACAAATTCTCCTTTAATTATTATTTTTACTATGTTTTATATTAAAGCTCAGTTCAACATTATTTTAAATTAAGTCAGATCCATTAAGCTACGACGATGTCTAACCAAGGTTAAATTAATTAATCAAGCTCTAAGATGAACATAGGATTTTATTTTTATCTCATTAGCTAGAAACCTCTTTTTAGCTAATGAGATAGATTGTTTTAGAATTTATCACCTAAGACAATACTCAAATTACTATTAAAATTGGCCTGTAAATACAGTGAAATGTTGCTCTATTATTTATTTTTCAACAAGTTCTATTAAAGTGTGTTTTTGGAGATTAAGTATATAAATACAAAATTTTAGAGTAACCAAAATAAAATAATGTAAGTGGTTAAAAAGAGACCGTTTTTTAGTGTGATTTACATAAAATCAATTAGATGTATGTTTTTTTATTAAAGGAAGTAAAAACATACGAGGAAAAATGAGCTGTGTAGAGGGGACGCAATTTTTAAAGTGATCACTTAATCTTTAGCGTGATAAACAAAGTACTCATACTAAAAATAGATAAAAATTCTATTTAAAGTTGTTTATTTGTATGCTTTGTATATTTTTAGTTCGCAGATGATTGAATGTGCTGTTTTTTAATAAGTGAGAGTGATCACTTTGGCTATGTACAGTGATCACTTTATAAATTAAAGTTTATGGTTATTTAAGTTTTTCATTTTATTGAGAGACTTAGTATTCCAGGTTGAAAGTCATTCAGCCAGGTATGATATTTATCCAAAGCTTGTCTCTTTAGTATCGGAACCGTTGTGTGTATGTAAGTCTCACTTAATATTCCTCTTCTATGGTTTATCATCATTTCTGCTACTTCAGAATCAACACCTAATTCTAGTAATTTACTTCTAAATATTTTTCTTAATGATCGACTCGTCCAGTTGTTTAAACTAACTTTTTGTACCATCGAATGGCTTTTCTTTGCACTTACTGGTTTTCTTTTGGCTATACCAGGAAACAAATACACCCCTTTATATCGCCTCTTGCATTGGTATTTACGATATTGCTGCAATAGTTTTACTATCTTGTCGGTTATTGGCACTGTTAATTCATCTCCATTTTTAGTGATTTTACCAGGGATATGTAGAGTGTTAGATTGAAAGCAAAAGTAATCCCATTTAAGTTGCCTTGTTTCTCCTATACGGGTTCCATGAGCCAACATTAATATTATTAAACATTGTATTGAAGGTTTTTGGTCCTTTATGTTCTTATGAACTTCATCTAATTGAGTCGCTCTTAGACGTGTTGGTTCAGCTACTATTTTCTCTTTAATAAAATCAGAGAACTTTAAAGCGACGAGTTCATGGGCTTCAATTAGTTTTAAAAACATAGCTTTGGTAAAAAGTTGTTTAAGAATATTCCAAACAGATCGCATTGTTGAGTTTTGCAAAGTGCTTTGCATCGGCCAAAAAAATTTAGACTCCAAAGTTTCTCTGTTTATCGCCGTTATCTGTAAATCCCCAATTAATGGGATAATATGACGAGTAATAGCCCATTTAATGGTGTCTTTCCGTAGATTGGAAATAGATGCATTCGTTTTACTTCTTTGTAAGTACCAATTAGCTAACGAATCAACGCTTGCAAAGAAGCTACTAATAGCGCTATCCGGATTGAGAGTGAATTTAACCTGATAGGTGCTTAAGTTAGCTTGAATATCTGAAAAACTTAAAATAGGCCAGTTTGCTATTTTTTTAAAATAACTTTTACCTTGGGCTCTTTGGACAAAGTACCAAGATGCTTTCTCTCTATTCTTATGAAATCTTAAGCGAAGCGGGTAGCGGGGGTCTCTAAGTTCAAAAAAGTCAGTTTCAAATTGCATCTTTTTGATTGTATTATTTGAGTACTTTATAACTTTAGTTTTCATTATTTATCCTTTTATTCTAATTACCAACAGCAATCGGTAATGATCTATTAGTAATCATTGCTGTTAACTTTCATTTAGCTTGCTTTAACTTAAAATAAATCTTTGTCGGTTAAGCCGTGCTCTTCTGCAAAAGTTCTACGTAATATTTTAATGTTTGGAGTTTCATAATAAATACCTCCGTTTCGGTCTGCTCTTAATCCTATTTTTTTAAAACCTAGTTTTATTAGCTTTTTAGCTAATAAAGAGCGGGCGGCTCTATCTTTTACTTTTAAACCTTTGTTATCTTGATATTCAGCTGTTTTGATCCATTCAATAAACCTTTTCATTAAAATAGTCGAAGGTGTTCTTTTTTCATTATTAAAAGGTGACTGGGTATTTAGCTCTTCATAGAAATATTCGTCCACCATGCTGAAATTTGAAATTTTTTGTTCTATTAGTTCCCTCGTCATCGGAGCGTTAAATGGATCAAAATTAGTTAGGTCCATATTTAATAAGTAATGTAAGAATGCACTTGTAAACTCTTCATTATTTATTAATCTATTAAATTCTTTCCAATATTCTTTATCATTAGCCTTTTCAGAACTTGCTTCAATTAATAAAAATCGTCTTTCCCTTTTACCTGCAGGAAACACTTCTTCATGATTACTCGCAAATATAAATCTAGCTAGATTTGCCATTGGTTCTGCCTCTACACCTTTTTTTTCTAATTGGCATATAGGTTCGGAAATAAGCCCCTTTATTTTGTCAAAAGTATCACTACTCATTAAGTTTACTTCATCAGCAAAAATCAATAATTTAGATATTAAAATACTATTAAAGTTACGTGTTACTAGTTGAGAGCCATTGATTTGACCTGCATGGACCCCTAGTATTTTTTGTAATAAGCGAAATAAGCTGCCTTTACCTGTGCCTTCAACTGATTTTAGGAATATAGCGACGGTCGGTTTTTTATCAGGGTGTTGGAATATATGTGCCAACCACTGAATAAAATAATGACCAGCATCTTGATTACCATTACACAAAATATTTTTTATGTGTTGAATGATAAAAGTACAGTCACCTTGCTTTGACTTGCACTTCCAATTCTCGAATAAGTTGTAGCAGCCTTTTGGAGATTTGGCTCTATCAGGGTAAAAACCAATACCATTTTCATAAAAGGCTTTGTGTTCCCAGTGTGTCCATGCGGTCCCACGGTTCATGTTAGCTACGGTTGATTTATGAGTAAAATAATTGTGAAAACTTTGAATAGGTCCAAAAGCTAGTTTTGTACCATTAATTGAACAATCAACTTTTGCTACGATTAAATGTTTACCTCCGATGATTACATGGGCATATTTATTATTTAATTCATTAAGGGTGGCAATTTCATTGTCTGTTAATATTCTTCCTTTTATCATTGAAATTTTTGGAGTATCACTATTGGTTATTATTTTTATAGGCCCATTCATTTACTGATATCCTTAGCTACATTTCTTAGGTATTTAGCTACCTTACTAAGGCCATTCATACGAGCTAAATCGTTGAAATCTGATCCGTCTTGATTCTTGCTAAAGTAAGGGTAGATAAGTAGGAGTGAGTTTAAATAAGCAGATTCCTGACCTTTTTCTAATCCGATATTTTTTGTGTTTTTAAAATCGTTATCTGCAGCAATAATAATATTCAATTGATTAAGTCCATTCGCTTTTAGTGATGATATAACTGGTGATAAGTTAGATGCGTTGAAAGCAATGATTACACCTAACTTTGTTGCTTCGTGTATAGTTGAACCTGTTGCATAACCTTCACAAATAAATACAGTATTTTTTAGTTCACCTATCACCATGAAACAACCCTTTACTCGGCCACCTGATTTAAATGATTTTTGACCAGTAGGGCCAATAAACTGAATACTTACAAGTTCATTTTGTGCATTCATAATTGGAACGAGTAAACGCTCACCAAGTTGTCGAATACCATAAGCTCTTATTTTTTTGTCAAGTAAGTAGGGGTGGTTCACGTCTATTAACTGACTTGCTTTACTCCAGATTTTTCCACAGTCTACTGCAGCATCATGTTGAACTTTGATACGATGTTGCTCTAAACGTTCTATTGATTTCTGACGTTGTTGCTTGAAAGTAGTGAGCTCTTTCTTACTTATTTTATTAGCCGTTTTAGCCCTCCAAGTCGAAGTTAGCCCTGTTTTCCAACTTCCAAAGGAGCCTGCTGCGAAAGCTCCTCCAAATAAAACATACCAACCATTCTTAGATCCTGTTTTATCTCCTTTTATTCTAAAACGTTCTAACTGACCATTAGCTTCAACATTTAAAGGTTGATGAGCTTCGATTCCCATATTTACCATTGCAGTGATAAATTCATTATGAACTCTGCATTTAATATCAATAGTTGTCATAGCAAGCCCCTGTATTTTTTAATAAAAGGGTAAGTATATTGACAATTAAAAAGACTATCGTTGAACGATTAGGTACTGAAAGTAATAAATAACTTCTAATATCTTTTTGTAAAATTGTGTATATAGGTTTATTAATGTTAGAGTTAAACTTAAACGTTGTGCAGACGTTAATAATTAATTGAGCTATCCTGACTTTTGTTGGAATAGCTTTTTTTATATAAAGCATATCCTTCCTTAAGCTAGGTTTTGACGTTGTTGAACTAAATCAAGAACTAGTGTTTTTATTTCTGATTCAGTTTTACCTGAAATCATTGCTTTTAAAACAGTATCTATTTCACTTTCTACATAAGCTTTTGCTCGTCCTCCTAAACTAATTGGTGGGGTTATTAATCCTTGTGAAACTCGATCATAGAAACTTGATTTTGCTAATCCGAAACGTTTAGCCGCTTCAAGCATTCGGATTACATTTAATGGTTGGGTTTGTTGCTCGTACATTGTTGGATCCCCTTGGTCTTATTGAATTTATAAGGGGATATTAGATGGCTGGAAATTATTAAACTACCCAATACTTAAGTGTTAGGTAATTGCTTTTTGGATTCTAAATATGATGGAAAACCAAAATGTAAGTATGCATTTTTTACATGCTCATCAACTGTATTTTTATTTGGCTCACCCACGATATTTGCTTTTGTCTGCTCTTCTTTATCTTGAAAATGTTCAATAAATCTATTTCTTATTTCAGCAGTTACTTTACGTGCACACATATTATTATTTAATTTTTCTGGATATTCTTCAGCGTATTTATTTGTAATTTTAATAGCTACTTTTGTTAAATATTCAAACTTATTTTTGTTTTTATCACCTTTAGATTTGTTATTTTTTATACGCTTTTTAATTCGCTGGTCAGCTGCAACAAAAACTTTTAAGGTTAACTCTAGTTGCTCGTTTAACTCTGATATTTCAGATTTTTGCTTTAAGGTATCAACCTTAGTTTTAGCTTCTGAATTTAAAGTATTGGTTTGTTGTTGGTATTGAATAGTAATAATTTTTGTATTAATTTCATCTTGTTGAGTTAATATCTTGATCAAGACGATCATAATCATTTGTAATTGCTGTTTACCTTCATCTGTATCGTTTTTAAGTAATTTTTTGTATCTCTTTTGGTATTTATTAATTACAACTCTTCGACGATTACTTTCAAGTATTAAATCTTTAATTATAGCTGAAAAGTCTTGAGCATTGGTTACACTGCGTAAACCATCTGAGGTGTTTAAAGGTAAACATTTATTGTCAGTTGTCATTATTAATCTCATCCAAATATTAAATATTGCATAATACAATGGAGTCTAAGTAGTTCGACAGGAGTTTTATAAGTGCTTGAACAATTATTATTTAGTAAATGAAGAGCTATTAATGATTTTTTTATGGTTTGAAATCTTTCAATTATTATTTGTGGTACACCTAAAAAGAACTTGAAAATTGCTTTAAAAGCACTAGTACCAGTTTAAAGTGTTGATTTTATTTATTTATAAATAGAGTGGTAGTGATGGTATAGGTAATTTTGTTTTTTATTTTGCATAAAAATAGATAGGTTAAAATAACGTAGAAGTAAAAATCGTTATTGATATATGTTGATCACAATAAGTTGAAAATATTTAATATTAATCTTTTGAATGCTTTTGAGTGTAAAAAATATATATGTTATACGAGGTTAATAAGAATAAAGGGTTAATTTTTTAAATATAACTCTTGTTTTTTCCTATTGATAACTTTAATTTTCATCATGTTTATCTATTATTTAATTAAGATAAACAACTTTATTTTTAATAATGACTTTTATTTTAACTAGTACTGCATCTAGTTCCTTAAAAATTACGTTATTGTATTTTACTTACTTATCAATTGCTTATATTCATTGTTAGGCTTCCCCCATCACCACATTAAAGGCTCTGTAATCAATAGGTTACAGAGCCTTTTTCTTTTTTATGTCCACATTATGTCCATAGAGTTTTTAGATGTTATCTTTTTCTATCGTAGAAAGTGGGTTTAATCTGATCGCATCTTCTAAATGTGCAGGGGAGAAGTGGGCATATTTCATTGTGTCTGTAATGCTGGCATGGCCAAGTATTTGCTGTAATACTAATATGTTCCCACCGTTCATCATAAAGTGACTTGCAAACGTATGCCTGAGTACATGAGTCGATTGCCCTTTGGGAAGTTTTACCTTTGCTTTTTCTATGGCCATTCTGAATGATTTAATACAGTTGCTAAATAAACGACCTGAGTTTCGTGGTAGCTCATTATAGAGTTCTTCACTAATTGGCACTGCTCTGCGTTTGTTGCCTTTTGTATGGATAAAAGTGACACGGTAAGGTGTTAGTTGTGACCCTGTTAATAATTCAGCTTCACCTCATCGGCACCCCGTAGAAATGCATATTTTTGATATTAGATAAGCATCATAGTTTCGGCCATTCTTTAATTCTTCAAATACACATACTATTTCATCTGGGTGTAGAAGCCCCATTTCAGGCTGCTTATATTTCAGGGCTCGCAGTTCTGTTAACGGATTACCATGTTCCCACTCACCTAATCGCTTTAACTCATTAAAAAGGGCGCTTAAATAGGTCTGGTCATTATTTGCTGTTTTGATTGATACGTCTTGTATACGTAATTGACGATATTTAGAAAAATCACTTGCAGTAATGTTTTTAGCAATAGGGTTGTGCATCATTAATGACATGGCGAGTAGTTTATTTTTTCTTTTCTTACCGTCATTGAGTGCTTGACCATGAAGGTTAAACCAAAGCTCGATCAATTCATCTAATCTACGATTGTCAGATTTCACAGGCATCCAAGACTTATCATCAGCTTGAGCGAGCGTGTATTGTAGAAACCGCTTCGCTTCTCCTTGAGTCTCAAAGCATTTGCGTATTCGAGGGCCTTTTGCCCCATGTGGTCGGCAGTCGACTAAGTAAGTGCTGTTAGGTTGTTTTTTACTGACAAATGTTGATATCCATAAATTTTTCATTCAGAGTTTGTATAGTATTTCGCACTATGGTGCACTATGGCACAATATAACGTCATATTTAACGTTGTATGCACATTGTATTAAATGTTTTTTGAATGTATATTAAATATATAAAGTTTGACGTCTATTTTTTAAAAGTTTAGCAGTAGACTTAAGGTTATAATATGAGAAATATAAATCGTAATAAATACCATGAGTTAAATCAGCTTCTATGGGATATGCACCAAAAATTCATTGAACCTAAATTAGCTTTAGAACTATATGAAAAACGATGGGGTTATGTTAATCAAGATAAATTGATCGATGAAGAAAAAAAATTAATTAGTCGTTTAACTGACGCATATGGTAATGGTTTTTTTATGCCGGCTGTGAATTAATTGGCAAACTATGCGATTAAGCATCACCAAATTATAGAATCAGCATTAGAAAATTTTAATGCTGATTTTTTTTGTGCTAATAAAGTTATTTTTGGTGGTGGTACTAGAATCGCTCTAGAATTGAGCGAATTTAGAGAGTCTATCGATATTGATTTTTTGTGTCCAAATAAAGACGCTTATAGAGCAGTTAGAGAGCAAGTGACTAATCGTACCCTAGGAGATTTAGTAAAAAAAGACTTTACCTATGCAAGAGAAATTAGAGCAGATAGAGATGCCGTTAGAACTATAATTAAGTATGAAAATACTGCTATAAAGTTAGAGTTTGTTAGTTTTGATAATTATGAACTTAATTCACTTATAGACCTTGATAAATTTCCTGTTCCATTTTTAGATCAACAATCATGCTTTTATACTAAGCTACTTGCTAATGCGGATAGAAAGTTGACTCTACCTCATAAAGATATATTTGATATTCTTGCTATGTATAAAGAGTGGGGAAGCATCCCTAATAAAGCTATTGAATTAGCTGAAGGGCATTATGGTAAGAGGGTCATTATTCCGAGTGTGATTGAAGCTCTTCAAGATATCATTGAAAACCCCCGTGAATATGAAAGAGTTGCTATTTCATTGAAAATGAAAAAAGAATGGATTGAAGATATTATAAATATTTATCCAAAATTTCTACTTTCAGACTTAACAAAGTAAGCTCTCGACGGAAATTTTTCCTTCATTGGAGAAAGTAAACAAGTCATAAAATGGACTAAGAGCTCAAAGAAATATCGATTAAGCTGCCAGCAATTACTAAACCAATCTAAGTACCATTGTTTATTAAAACTTATTTATACTCAAATAGTCTATATGACTATTAAACTACTTATACTGTTTTGCTTTTGATTCGATCGTATTATTGAGTGTTTCATGTAAGCGTTCTGTACATATATTTTGTTTTTTATTTGTTTTAATCTGTTTCCGCAAAAATTTTATTTGACGACTCAATTGACTATTTACAGCTTTTTGCTCGATAGTTTCTCCATTTCCTTGTAAAAAAAGCCAATAAAAAGTGGAGATAACCGCTGCAGATACTACTGGAGAGCAAGTAGATAGCATTATGATTAAGTCTGCATCTAGTTTTGTTGGGTTATATTGAAGTAAAGCAATTAAAATTGTCGATAAGCCTGCAATAGCGCTTGTTAAAACTCCATCACTTTTTTTGTTAATAGACATTAAGAAATTACCCTCCCATTTTCTGAGAGTATTGCATTAATAAGTTCTTTATTATTTTCAATGTTTACCTTTTTTACTATAACTTCACCAGAGGCTAATTTGATTTCAAAAGTGACATCTTTTGGTGGCAAAAATGTCACTATTAAAAATTTACCTACAGCAATAAATAGACTCCATACAAAGGGAAGCGTCAATATTGTCCCTAGTATTAAAAATAAATTTAAATATGCGTCTGTTTCTGTCATATGGTGCCTAAGTCTGAGGTTGTGATTGAGTAACATTTCTCGTCACTTGAATAACATACCTTTTATAGGTAGGCGTTGTACCATGACGAATTTTTTTTACTGTTCTTAATTTTACTGAGTATAAATCAGCTTTAGCAAACTGTAGGTTATTTTTGCTTATTTTATTAATAAATGCGTTATCTTGCATAATTATTGGAACTGTAGTTCGATCTGCCAATTCAGCCTTCCATCCTGCATTCCCATCGAAGTTGATGTTAGTAAAACGTATAGTTTTTTGTTCTTCTGTATCAATAATCTGGTCTACAACATTAGAAGTAATAGAGTTGAAGTCTATACTTTCACGCTGGGTTATCGTTAAAACTTCGTTATCTAGTTCATCTTTAATTATGAACTTTGCATTAGTTGATTCAGACAACGGTCTGCTAATTACTTTATCAATACTATCTCGGAAGCTCTTGTTTACGACAAGATCAGCTATATGACTAGGTAGTTCAATTGAAGTTTCATCATCCAGGAAAACTTTAGAAATTCCTGTTGATGTTTTTTCAATTAGTTTGACCTTTCTGGACTTTATTTGTTTAATCGCTCCAAAAACAGTTGCAACACCAGCAGTTACAGGAATAAGACCAAGTACAGAAAGAGGATTTACTCCTGCATTTTGTAAATAAGTTACAAACTCAACAACAAATGAGCCTTCAGAGTTTGCTTTCACCTCAACTCTTAAATCTGGCGCTTTAGAGTTAATATGCTCATCGGCTTCCTTTATTAACTTAGACATATTGATAATAGATGTCCCGAGAGTGTGCGCATCGATGGTATGGTCAGCTGTCCCATCTGTATCATAAGATATTTTAAAAACACATTTTCCGTTGTTCTGAGTTTTAGATATTATTTTTGTCATTAGGGTCTCTGTATTATTTTTGTTATAAATTTATTTTTAACATTTTAATTTTTTCATTACACCGATTAACTACAATATTATTTATATTACCCTGTAAATTTTCTATACGTTCTGCTCGCTTACATTCCCAATCACTAACTGGATACATTTTGTCCCAAGCGTTCATAAGTTGTTTTTGTGATTTGCTCATTTTGTAGCGGCTATATGAATCTTCCATATACAAGTAAGTTCTTGCTATTCGTCCTCGGGATGATTCAGGTGGCTTTGCCTTTTTATTCTCTATTTTCATTGAACAAGAACCAAAATCACTTTTTTCATTAGGTAACATAGTGAAGTTGTAATTGCTTCTTAATGCGTTAACTGCGCCAATGGCGGGATAAAGATTAAACATGTCGGATTGCATATAGCGATATTCTATATTTGCTTTACTTGCACATTTTCGACCTTTAAAACTCTTACCTTTGTTATCTACACATACTGCATGACCTTCTTGCCAAGGAATATAAATATGATTGTCGACATCGTTGATCCTATTTGTGAATAATAGGTTTATTTAAGCGATAGCTTAGTAAGCTAGTCTAAGGTAATCAATTAGATCAAGTTAGTAGTGTAAGTTAACCGTGTAAGTTCATCGTGCAGAAGTATATGAAAGCAAAAGGTTAAAGTATAAGAAAGCTCTCTCTATTTAACCTTAGTTGATAGGTTTAATTCAAGTTTGTGATGATGAATCATAAATTAATGATGAATGTTATGTGTCCATTCAATTTTTTATTTCATACGTTATTTAATAGGTCATTTATTACATTATTTATAATGAAATTTAAAGTAATGATAAATTACCATCATATTGAAAGTGCCTTGGTTGTTGGGTAATAGGGTCTATGAATTTGAGTTCTTTAGCTAATAATTGTAATGGTGCTGAATAATCATCTGCTGATAATGGCTGTAAATGAGGATAATATTTATCATTTAATATCGGGAAACCTAATGATTGCATGTGGACTCGTAACTGATGGGTTTTACCCGTGATGGGGGTTAGTTCAAATAACGCCTGTTGAGTCGTTTGTTGTATGCATTTTATAATAGAGTGGCTGTTAGCTTCTCCTTCAGTAATGCGCATTGTAAAACGTGGTTCACTGGTTTCTATACGATTGTTGACCTGCCATTCTTTATCGATTAAAGCCTGATTTTTTATAATCTTAGCCACTGCTTGATAAGTTTTGTGTATTCTTTTATTCTCAAATAAATCATGATAAAGCGCTCGCGTCTCAGGGTTGATAGAGAACATTACTAATCCAGCAGTGACTCTGTCTAAACGGTGTAATGCTTGTAAGGTGTCTATCCCCGTTCGTTGACGTAAACGATTTTGTAAACATTCACTCACATAGATTCCTCCTGGTGTGACAGCAAGAAAGTGCGGTTTATAGGCAATTAAAATGTGTTGGTCTTGAAATAATATGTTTTCCGCAAAAGGAATAATCGGTTCGTTTTCAACTTCTCTGTAATAGTAAATACGTTGCTGTGACTGAAAGGGGGATTGCATTGTTAACAGTGAACCATCATGATAATGCACCTTGCCATCATTAATACGCTGTTGCCAAACGCTTGCTTTAACATAAGGGAATTTAATAAGCAGATATTCAAATACTGTCGCGACGCCTGGGTTAATTATGGGCAAACTCAGTTTTGAAGGGTATTGTGATATTGCCATTTAGTAACCTAAATTATGGACTATAGCATGTGTGACTTGCTTAATTTAGTGGCTAATTAACAATAGAAGGTGATGCGTATGACGATTCTTATTACCTTGCTTATCATCTTTCTTTTAATCATAGTAATGACTATGCCTAAGAAGGGGTGTTTCATTCATTGAAAAATTATTGGTAAATGGTATCTTTGCCACTTGTTTAAGCAACTAACTGACATGACGATGAATGACTTCTTGTATAACCCGCCTACTGAACCTTGGTTAGATACGATCTATAAAGATAAAGATATGATTGTATTTAATAAACCTGCTGGGATTTTATCGGTGCCGGGGCGTGATATTGAACGACATGACAGTATCTACAGTCGTCTGCTTGAATTACATCCTGATAGCCATACCGTACATCGCTTAGACTTAGCCACTTCTGGTGTGATCATTTTCGCTTTAAAAAAAGAAGCTGAAAGGGCGCTAAAAATACAGTTTCAAGAACGTGAAACAAAAAAAGTCTACTATGCTCGTGTTTTAGGGCATGTGCCACAGCAGCAAGGTTGTATCGATGTACCACTCAGTAAAGATAAAGATAACCCGCCTAAACACAAGGTTGATTTTGAATCGGGTAAAGCCTGTAAAACCTTTTATGAAGTAGTGAGTTATGGAAAGCAAAGTACATTAATAAAATTGATGCCTGTTACTGGGCGTACACATCAATTACGACTGCATATGATGGCAATGGGCTATCCTATTTTAGGGGATGATTTTTATGCAGATCCGTTGGCGTTAAGTTTATCTCCTCGTTTGTTATTGCATGCAAGCGAAATAAGTATCAAGCACCCGTACACTAAAAAAATAGTGAGTTTTAAAACTGAGATTCCCTTTATAGAGGTAATCGGCGAGCAATAGTTGCTGACCTTAGCCTCTTCTTGATTGGAATCGTACTTATCTCATGTTCTTATTTGTTAGATAAAAAAACCTTGGTCATTGCTGAACAAGGTTTTTTATTAAGCTTAATAAAAAATATTCTCAGTGGTTAAGCTTGATAACCGCCTTTAATACCTTTAGTGGTAACCGATACCGCATCATGCGCATGTAAGCTTTCATAATGATTTACGCGTAACCAAAAATCACTAAATTGTGTTTGTTGATGTAATGCATATTGCAATTGACGTGCAGCATCTTCACAGAACATTAAGTTTTGACCATTTAAACGTGCAAATTCTTGTTCATCTTCACGTTTTACGGCTGCTTGTACTGGCGTTTTTAATGTTGCTTCAATCAAATCAATCAGTGTAATAATTGGAAAGTTATCAGCAGTTGTCTGAAGTTTAACTTTCACCTGTGCAACACTACGTTGGCTATGCGGCGTTGCTACAATACCTTGAGTAGAACCTAACCAAGCCACAATCTCGTCTTTATCAAGTGTTGCTGCTTGCGCATATTTTTTACTGAATGCATCTTGAATCAATTGACGAGCTAAAGCTGCTGAACATGGGCAAGTTGAAGAATATGGGACATCAACTTGAAGTTCAATATCCAGTTTACCATCTATTAAACGTCCGATAATGACAACGGGATAAGCTTTCCAACCACGCTTTTCGCTGATTAATGATTTGCGACGTAAATTATAATCAAATGCGATTTTAACAAAGGCTTCTGAACTTAAGTCTTGATGACTCTCGATAAACCCTTCTAATAAAGTCGTTAATGTCGCTAACGTTAGTTCAGATTCTGTTGAAAGTTGATCTAGTTGCAGGTACAAGCGTGACATATGAATGCCTTTGGCTTGCGGATCACCCAGGTTAACGAATAATTCTGCATTAGCACTGACTTGTTGAGCAGGGCAGTTATCTGTCTGTACCATCAATGGTAACTCAATATTACTCATACCTACGCGATCTAACGCGCCTTCTGTTTGAGCTTGTGCACTATTTGCGATATCTGGCATTGCCATTCAATAAGGCTCCCTTCAACATGCTTTACATGGATAAATGAATATAAAAAGAAGCGCGCATTATAAACGGGATCACAAAAATTAAAAACCACCAAATACAAAGGTTTTATCTAAGTGATTGATAATTTATCCCTATACTTAAAAAATGATTGATTTTAAATGCTTTATTGATGTTGATTATGATTATATTTCAAGTCTAGGTGTAAAATGAGGTGGAAGGCGTTATAACCATGTCATGTAATATTCAATTAAGACTTGCGATCTAAGCAAATAACTTGTGCTGGTCAGATAATAGTATTTTATATCGAATCGCCTTTATTTATATGGTGGCTGAGATAACTGAATAGTGAATGCAGAACATCAAGCACTGAGTACTTGGGATTATTATTAATGGCTAAAAACCGGTTACACTAAGCGTTCTATTATTTAATCCTGTCATTCATTTAAGTTATTAATATTGTGAGGAACTGTGAGTCTATTTAATCTAAAAACATGGGTACATTATTATGTTTCGCTATTGAAACGTCTTGGTCCAATAAAATTTAGCATGTTACTAGCCTTTGCGATTATTTTAGGTGATGCCTGTATTCAAATTATCATTGCACATCTGTTTTCTGAATCACTCGACATGGCCGATATTTATCGTTCGGTTATGTTAGGTTTATTGATCACACCTTGGGCAGTTTATTTTTTAACGGTAGTGGTTGATGATTTAGATAATGCGCGTCAACGTTTAGCAATGACTGTCGATAAATTAGAGAAAATATCCCAGCGAGACAAAGCTAAAACACACTTGTTAGAAAATGAGATTGTAGATCATCAAAAAACACAGCTGCAATTGCGCGAAGGGAAAAACTTACTACAATCTTTTTTTGATACCTCACCTGACTTGATTTTTCATCGGGATTTAGTGCAACGGTTTGTCAGTTGTAACAAAGCAATGGAAGAGATCTCAGGTAAAACAGAAGCTGAATTAATTGGTTTAGTGCCTGCCGATATCTATTCTGATGAGTATGCTCAGTCAGTTTCATTAAGGCATAAAAAAGTGATTGAAACTCATCTTGAGCAGATCCACGAAACGTGGTTGGAATATCCAAATGGGCGCATGGCCTATTTTGAAATTCGTGCGTTACCCTTATTTAATAGCCAACGCGAATGTGTTGGTTTAATTGGTTTTGGCCGAGATATTACTGAACGTAAAAAACACCAAGAATTTTTAGAAAAAGCCAGTCGCGATAAAACTACCTTTATTTCAACTATTAGTCATGAGTTGCGAACGCCTCTCAATGGTATCGTTGGCTTAAGTCGTATGTTATTAGATGAAAACTTTAATAAAGAACAGACTCAATACCTTAAAACCATTCATATGAGTGCTATCACGCTAGGGAATATATTCAATGATATTGTCGACCTTGATAAGTTAGATAGACGACGCCTTAATTTAGTTAATGACTGTATTAATGTAGATGATTTCATCAATGATTTACAAAGCCTTGCATATATTCAAACGGAACAAAAGAAATTAACTTTAATCTTCAAACAAGAAGGGGAATTACCTAAATGCATTAACTCTGATGGTACCCGTTTACGGCAAGTACTATGGAACTTAATCACTAATGCCGTTAAGTTTACCGTTCAAGGTGAAGTGACTATACGCTGTAGCAGTTTTATAGAAGATCAAAAAACATGGTTAAATTTTGAAGTCGAAGATACTGGCGTCGGTATTCCAAAAGATAAGTTAGACAAAATATTCGCCATGTACTATCAAGTTCAAGGCGAGCGCCATGCAACGGGAACGGGTATCGGTTTGTCGGTTTCAAGCCAAATTGCGAAAGCAATGAATGGACGTTTAACGGTAAGCAGTGAATTAGGGAAAGGCAGTACATTCACTCTCAGTTTACCGACGGTATGCGTTGCAGCATCAAAAAAAGAGTCAACCTTCCAGGTGCCGATTTTGTCTATCCTACTGGTAGAGGATATAGAGTTGAATATCTTAGTTGCAAGGGCCTTATTAGAAAAGCAAGGCCATCATGTTGACGTCGCAATGGATGGACAGCAAGCGCTCGATAAGGTGGCCAATAAAGAATTTCAGCTGATCTTGATGGATATACAATTGCCGGATATGAATGGTTATGAGGTGACACAACGCCTGCGTGAAACATATTCTAAATTACCGCCAATTGTTGCCTTAACCGCAAATGTTTTTTCCGATACACAGCAATTTATTGAAAAAGGCTTGGATGATGCAATTGGTAAACCCTTAAGTTTACCATTATTTAATAGTATGTTGGAACGCCACTTTAGTGATCCAAGTGAAGTGGTTACTAATCTCATTAATGTGCAGCCTGCGATACAGAAAGAACCTAAAGTTGATTTGTTTAATGAACAAATGCTGAAAGAGTTGATGGAGTTTTTACCGACGTCAGTGATGTTAGATAACGTCTCCTTATTTGAGACGATGATGCCTGAATATTTGTCTATTCTAGAAAGTCATATGGTGGCAAAAAATGAAAAGGGGATCGCTTCTCAATCACATAAAATTAAAGGCGCTGCTGCTTCCGTAGGGTTGTTACGTATTCAGAAGTTAGCGCAAAAAATGCAATCGCCAGAGTTACCGGCTTGGTGGGATAATATTGATGATTGGCACGAGTTGATCAAAGTAGGTTATCTTGAAGACGTGAAAAAATTGAGAAAATGGATTGTTGCCAATAGCGGATAATATTCGTGTCGCGCAGGACTGAAGGCGTTTAAATCGGTATAAGAAACGAGTTTGTTTTTAATTGGTAGGTCGCTAAGGTTGATAAAACCAGGTAGATATACTGTAAATAATTAAGAAGGCCAGTAAAACTGGCCTTCTTAGTTTTAATCAACATGTAGATAACGATTTCTGTTTTGTTTACTTTAGATTCGTACTACATTGGATTTATAACTTCAGGAGGTTATTCTAATTCACCACAAAAGCGGTAACCTTCACCGTGGATCGTGGAAATGATTTCTGCTGATTCTGGAACGGTTTCAAAGTGTTTACGAATACGACGGATGGTGACATCTACTGTACGGTCATGTGCTTTTAATTCTCGTCCTGTCATTTTCATTAATAGATCCGCACGAGTTTGTATTTTCCCTGGGTTTTCAATGAAATGTAAAATTGCTCGGAACTCACTACGCGGTAGTTTGAACACTTCACCATGAGGGCTAATCAATGAGCGACTATCTATCTCTAGTGTCCAACCACTGAATTTATAATGTTCAACCTTTTGGCGCACCTGCTCAAAATACAAGGTATCTTGCATGGTACGTGTTAATAAGTTGCGTGCTCTAATGGTCAATTCACGCGGATTAAAGGGTTTAGTAATATAATCATCTGCGCCAATTTCTAAACCAAGGATCTTATCCACTTCGTTGTCACGACCGGTTAAGAAAATAAGGGCAATATTTTTATGCTCACGTATCTCTCTTGCTAATAAAAGCCCATTTTTACCTGGTAAATTAATATCCATGATAATCAGGTTTATTTCATTTTGCTCTAATACTTGGTGCATTTCAGTACCGTCATTAGCTTCAAATACTTGATAACCTTCGGCTTCAAAAACGCTTTTTAATGTACTTCTTGTTACTAACTCATCTTCTACAACTAAAATGTTAGCGCTAGACATGAATTGACTCCTATAAAAATTAATAATGCTTTGCTCAACCTGTGCGGGATAATATTAGGTTGAGTGAAACTGTCATGGCTCGCAGAATTTCAGCCGTTTTTAAACAATTAATCATGCTAAATTCTATGCAGTTTAAAAAGTCTCAGTTTTCAGTGGTTAAAGTGTAATTACTTAACATATAGATAACAACTTATTATGGATTTAAACAAGCGTTTTACCTTGTCTATTTGATATTTATCAAGTCACAGAGGGGGGGAATTAACATTTTGTTATTTGTTATGCTAATTAATTGCAAGCTAGATCGGTTGTTTGTTCCAGTACGCATTAAGCTTTGATATAATCTCATCATAAATTTAATTAATAATGAAACTATTAACACACATGTATTTTATTTTATTTTATCCGTTCAAACCGAAGAAAGCTGCGCTTAGTTCGCAGCTTTTTTTGCTATTTGTAAAAAAGAAAATCTATACATTCATAAAGCCCGCTATTGAAAGCGGGTTTTTTCGTATTAAAGCAGGGAGGTACGATGCGCGTACTTAAATTTGGCGGCACTTCATTAGCAAATGCTCAACGTTTCAATCAGGTGGCTGATATTGTTATTAATAATCAGCAACAGTCTCAAATCGCTCTTGTATTATCAGCGCCTTCAGGGGTGACCAATAACTTGGTAGCGGTAGTAGAAAAAACCAGCCAAGGATTGTCTGCTGATGAGCATTTAATTGCAATTCAAAAAATCTTCTCTGAGCTCATTAAAGGCCTAAAAGAAACCTACGCTGAATTAGCTGACGATCTATTACGTAATACCTTTGAAAATGAAATTGCTGAGTTAAGTAATTTATTAGAAGGCGTGCGTTTGTTAGGTCAATGTCCGGCGAGCATCGAAGCACGCATTTTAAGTAAAGGTGAAGTGTTAAGTGTTGCTTGTATGAAGCAACTTCTTATTGCTAAAGGCCAAGATGTTGAAGTGATTGTGCCTCAGCAAAAGTTAATCTCTTTTAAAGGTGGTTATTTAGAAGCACAAATAGACATTAAAACATCACGTAAATTATTAGCACAAGATGCGATTGTTGCTAATGCTATCTATTTAATGCCGGGCTTTACAGCAGGTAATGAAGAAGGTGAAACATTAGTTTTAGGACGTAATGGTTCAGATTATTCAGCTGCGGTTTTAGCGGCTTGTTTAAAAGCAGAATGCTGTGAAATATGGACCGATGTTGATGGCGTATATAGCTGTGACCCACGTTTAGTTAAAGATGCAAAATTACTTACATCGTTAAGCTACGCTGAAGCCATGGAGCTTTCTTATTTTGGCGCCAAAGTATTGCATCCAAAAACTATCGCTCCGATTGCGCAGCACCATATTCCTTGTCTTATTAAAAATACACATAATCCTCAAGCGGAAGGTACCTTGATTAGTGCACAAAAAAGTGATCAGAAGTTACGTGTAAAAGGCATTTCAGATCTTAAAGGGCTGAGTATGCTAAGTATTTCAGGCCCTGGTATGAAAGGTATTGTTGGCATGGCCGGTCGTATCTTCTCGACTGTTTCTCGTGCGGGTGTTTCGATTATTTTGATCACACAATCTTCATCGGAATACAGTTTAAGTTTCTGTATCTATTCAAACGATGCACAACAGGCGATTGATGCGTTAATAGAAGAATTTAGCCTAGAGTTTGAAAATAATTTACTAGAAGAAATCGATGTCATTGACAAGCAAGCCATTATTTCGCTTGTTGGCGATGGCATGAAAAAAGAAAAGGGCGTTGCTGCGCGTTTTCTAACTGCACTGACCGATGCATCTATTAATGTGACAGCGATTGCACAGGGGTCTTCTGAGCGTTCTATCTCTGCTGTTGTTTCTGAGAAAAAAGCCAATGAAGCAGTGATTGCATGTCATCACAGTTTCTTTAGCAGTACGCAATTTATAGACTTATTTGTGATTGGTTGTGGTGGTGTTGGTGGTGCGTTAATCGACCAAATTCATCGTCAACAAACCTATTTAGCAGAGCGCAATATAGCGATTCGAGTCTGTGGTGTGGCGAATAGCCGTGCAATGTTATTGGATGTTCATGGTGTTGATCTAAACAATTGGCGCGATTTATTAAAAGATGCCACTGAAGAGTTATCGCTAGTGGCGATGAAAAACCTCGTTAATGGTTCGCATATCATTAATCCTGTGATTGTTGATTGTACTAGTAATGATGGTATTGCAGCGCGTTATGTTGACTTTTTAGGCGCAGGTTTCCACGTAGTCACTGCCAATAAAAAAGCTAACACAAGTAGCATGGATTACTACCATCAATTACGTTTAACTGCGTTAATGAAACGTCGTAAGTTTTTATATGACACTAACGTGGGTGCTGGTCTACCGGTGATTGAAAATATACAAAACCTATTCAACGCAGGTGACCGTTTAGTTAAATTTAATGGTATTTTATCTGGCTCTTTATCGTTCATCTTTGGCAAGTTAGATGATGGGAAATCATTTTCAGATGTCACCTCTGAAGCCCGTAATCTTGGTTTTACTGAACCTGATCCTCGTGATGATTTAAGTGGTACAGACGTTGCTCGTAAGTTACTTATTTTAGCGCGTGAATCGGGCATGGACATCAACTTAGATGATGTTGAAGTTGAACAAGCATTGCCGCCTGGTTTTGATGATACAGGAACGGCTGATGAGTTTATGGCACGTTTGCCAGAAGCAGATCAGTACTTCAAACAGTTGCAAGATAAAGCCAATGAAGAAGGTAAAGTATTACGTTATATTGGCAGTATTGAAGATGGAAAATGTAAATGTAGTATTATGGCTGTGGATGAAAACGATCCATTGAATAAAGTAAAAGATGGCGAAAATGCACTCGCATTTTATAGTCAATATTACCAACCTATCCCGTTAGTATTACGCGGTTATGGTGCTGGTACGGAAGTGACAGCCGCTGGTGTGTTTGCTGATGTACTTCGCACATTGAACTGGAAACAGGAGTTCTAGCATGGTTGCAATTTTTGCTGCTATAAAACAATTTAAAAATACTTGCGTAATGTGTATTACGAACAGTATTCAAATTCAGAAACAGGGGTTTTAATATGTCTATTGTTGTTTATGCACCGGCCTCAACGGCGAATGTAAGTGTGGGATTTGACGTATTAGGTGGTGCATTAACTCCTATTGACGGTTCTCCATTAGGTGACCGCGTTAAGATCACTAAAGGTGATTATGGGTTTTCATTACAATGTGTTGGCCCTTATGCACATAAATTACCCGATGATTCTAAGAGTAATATTGTTTATGACTGTTATTTAGCTTACCAAGCAGAGCTGGCAAAACTGCATAAAGAAATATTACCGGTGTCATTGACGTTAGAAAAAAATCTACCAGTGGGTAGTGGTTTAGGGTCTAGTTCAAGCTCTATAGTCGCTGCGTTAGAAGCGCTAAATGCATGGCATGATTATCTATTAGATGAGCATGTGATGTTAACTATTATGGGTGAAATGGAAGGTAAAATTAGTGGCAGTGTGCATTATGACAATGTTGCTCCTTGTTACCTTGGTGGTATGCAATTGATGATTAATGAAGGGGGAGTCATTAGCCAGACGATTCCTTCATTTAAAGAGTGGTATTGGGTGGTTGCTTATCCTGGTATTACTATTTCAACTGCCGCGGCACGTGACATATTACCATCGCAATATCGCTTGTCTGATGCCTTGACTTATGGCCGTCGATTGGGTGCATTTGTGCATGCTTGTCATAGTGAACAACCCGCATTAGCAGCGTTAATGCTGAATGACGTGATTGCTGAACCTTATCGTTCTCAATTGATTCCAGGCTTTGATCAAGCGCGTTTATTTGCACAACAAAGTGGTGCACTGGCGATGGGGATCTCTGGCTCTGGTCCAACGGTATTTGCAGTGATGAGTGATTTGTCACAAGCAGAATTATTAAAAACTTGGTTAACAGAAAATTTCCTTCAAAATGAAGAGGGCTTCTGTCATATTTGTCACCTTGATGAACAAGGTGCACGCGTGTTAGGAAAAGAATTATGAATTTATACAACATTAAAGACAACAGCGAACAAGTCAGCTTTCAACAGGCTGTTAAACAAGGGTTAGGGCGCGGCCAAGGCTTATTTTTCCCTGAGACTATTGTTCCATTAGACAATATCGATTCGTTACTAGAAATGAATTTAGTAGATCGCTCAACTGAAATTTTATCGCATTTAATTGGTGATGAACTAAGCAAGCAAGCTGTTTATGAAATCGTATCTAATGCTTTTACTTTTCCTGCTCCAGTTAAAAAAGTCACTGAAAACATTAATGCATTAGAGCTATTTCATGGGCCTACGTTAGCCTTTAAAGACTTTGGTGGCCGTTTCATGGCGCAGTGTTTAGCGCAATTCAAAGACGATGGAAAAATCACTATTTTAACCGCCACATCAGGTGATACTGGCGCTGCTGTTGCGCATGCTTTTTACGGCATGGAAAATATTAATGTTGTTATCCTTTATCCAAAAGGAAAAATTAGCCCATTACAAGAAAAATTATTTTGTACATTAGGTGGCAATATCACAACGGTTGCGATTGAAGGTGACTTTGATGATTGTCAGACGATGGTTAAACAAGCATTTGATGACCAAGAGTTAAAACAAGCAGTGGGTTTAAACTCTGCAAACTCAATTAATATTAGTCGTCTTGTTGCACAAATTTGTTACTACTTTGAAGCTTTTGCACAATTATCTGTTGAACAACGTGATAACTTGGTGGTTTCGGTACCGAGTGGTAATTTTGGTGATTTAACGGCGGGGCTATTAGCTAAAGCGTTGGGATTACCGATTAAACGTTTTATTGCTGCAACCAATGAAAATGATACGGTGCCTCGTTATTTACAAGAAGGCACATGGGCACCGAAAAAGACTGTAGCAACACTTTCAAATGCGATGGATGTGAGTGCGCCAAATAACTGGCCACGTATTGAAGAGCTATTTAAAGTTAAAGGCTGGTCATTAACGGAACTAGGTTATGGCAAGCTGTCGGATCAAGAAACAAAAGACACCTTGATCGAAATGGATAAACTAGGTTATTTATGTGAGCCACATGGCGCAATTGCTTATCATGAGTTGACGAAACAGCTTAAAGATAACGAAACTGGTTTGTTCTTATGTACAGCGCATCCTGCTAAGTTTAAAGAAAGTGTTGAAGATATTTTAGGGCGTGACATTTTCATTCCTGAAGAATTAGCATCACGTGCAGAATTGCCTCTATTATCAAAAGAGTTCCCTGTTGATTTTGCAAAAGTACGTGAATTACTCATGGCTTTATAAGCTTCAACTACTTTTTAAATAATAAACAAGGGCGTATTACACGCCCTTTTTTGGGAGTTAAAAATGGGTAAAGTATTAAACGATCTGTTAAAGCAATTAAGTTTAGAAAAGCTAGAAGAAAATTTGTTTCGTGGTGATAGCCAAGATTTAGGGTTTGGCGCAGTATTTGGTGGTCAAGTCATGGGACAAGCGATTTCTGCGGCTAAAGAAACCGTTAAAAAAGAGCAGCAAGTCCACTCTTTTCACTCTTATTTTTTACGTCCAGGTAAAACAGATCGGGCTATTGTTTACGATGTAGAAAGAATTCGCGACGGTAATTCGCTTTCTGCAAGGCGAATCAAGGCGATTCAAAATGGTAAGCCTATTTTTTATATGACAGCTTCATTTAAAGCACCTGAAAAGGGCTTTGAGCATCAAGATGAGATGCCTGAAGCACCTGCACCAGAAGATCTTATTTCTGAGCAAGAGATGGCTTTATTACATTCTGATCTATTACCAGCTTCTATTCGTGACAAACTGGTTGCTGAAAAACCGATAGAAATGCGACCGGTGACATTAATTAACCCTGTTGAACCAGAAATTGAACCTGCTACCCGTTTAGTGTGGTTTAAAGCTAATGGGCGTATGCCAGATGACCTGCGTGTGCATCGCTATTTATTGGCTTATGCTTCTGACTTCAATTTTTTACCTACCGCTCTACAACCACACGGTGTTTCTTTCTTCACTGAAGGCATGCAAGTGGTCACTATTGACCATTCTATGTGGTTCCATCATGATTTCCGTTTAGATGAGTGGTTACTGTATTCTGTAGAAAGTTCAGTTGCATCCGATGGCCGTGGTTTAGTGTCAGGCAAGTTTTTTACGCGAGATGGTAAATTGGTTGCATCCTCTATTCAAGAAGGGTTGATTCGTCAGCGTCGTAAAGCAAAAATAGAAGCAAAGCCAGAAACGAGTGAGAAATAGTATTTTTGTGAAAAATTTGCTATGAGAAAAAGGGCACGACGAGAAAAAGTATGACGACCAGAAGAATGGTTATTGTGGATCGTTATTTATCAATAACTGTTTTGAATCTCAACTAGAAAGTCACTTTGATATGGTTGTTTTGAAAGGGAATCTCTTTCGAATATAGCCAAATTGGGAATGGTTGCTTTGAATCAAAATGACAGAGCAATACTGAAAAAAGTGGTGGAGCTATGCGGGATCGAACCGCAGACCTCAACGCTGCCAGCGTCGCGCTCTCCCAGCTGAGCTATAGCCCCACTATAGTGCGTTATCAATCACGCAGTGGATGTTTTAGTAGGTTGGGAACTCTATTTACTAAATCAGAGCGGATTGTATTCGTCCTGATTTTAGTTGTCAATTTCAAATAAGCGAAAAGTACTGATTAGGTTCAATTATTTACTCGCTGATCCATATTCATCTTCTCATTTTAATATATACCCGTTACCAATCGAGATGCTTGATATAGATTGCTTAAAGCTAACCGAACTTTAATTTTTATTAAGTTGAGTACGCTTAACGAGTACTCAATGAGCTGTAGCGAGCCTTTTTAGCTTACTGACTCGCTTTATATTCTTTTACTTCAGAGTTTAATAAGTAAATTCAGCGCTGAATAATAAAAGATCAGCTTGAATAATCTCAGATGCTTTAACACAGAAGTTTATAAAGGCAGCAATGCCGTCTCTATTGGTTTGTCATTACTCGATAAAAACGAGTGCTGCCACTGACTTCATTACCGACTATCAAAATCGGTGTACCACTTGGGCTATCTTCAGCGCTAACAAATTTAAATCCTTCGGGTCCTAAATCACCGGCATCAACTTGATAGGTTGTAACACCCTGTGCATTTTTTTGTTTATTGTCTTTTGGGTTTACTGTCATATCGCGATTATTCAGATATTGTACAAAGCGTGCTTGTTTAGGTTGGCTAATATCATAAACCATAATACCGCCCATACGCTCTAAGCCAATAAATGCATAGGTTTTACCGTTAATGGTGCCCGTAGTTAATGCTTCCGGCTCGGGTCCTTTTTTAGCACTACGGTTTTCTGCTTTCAATTTATTGTGTGTTTGATTAAAG
Organism: Psychromonas sp. SR45-3; assembly: GCF_014163575.1. Taxonomy (NCBI): domain Bacteria; kingdom Pseudomonadati; phylum Pseudomonadota; class Gammaproteobacteria; order Alteromonadales; family Psychromonadaceae; genus Psychromonas; species Psychromonas sp. SR45-3. Next base: position 50,130 of record NZ_JACJDP010000008.1, on the reverse strand, counting down.
TTGTTACCGTATTTTTGTGCTGTTATACGTTCAAAATCACTGCCGGAATCAAATATCATTTTACTGTTATCGATATCCCAAATAGAAAAAGATCGGCCACCAAAGGTTAATAAACGATCGATTTTTCCATCACCATCTAGGTCACCATGTTGAGCTGTTAATGAGTGTGAGAATTTAATGTGTTTAACTGTTGACTGTTGCGAGCCGCCTTTTTTGAAATTAGATAAGTCTAGTGTTGCTGCTGTTAATTGCGGTTGATAAACTTTAGCTGAAAAGGCGTCCTTTAACTTAATATCGTCGCTGCAGTTTTTATCTTTTAAGTGATAATAGAAATGACCAGCTTCACATTCGGCTTGTGATAAATCACTTATCCAGTCACTGCGATCATCACCTTCATTTGCGGTGATTAAGTAATCAATATTATTCAATTTCACCGTGGCTATCGTGTCTGGTTGGTACATACCTAGTAAAGCTTCTTTGTTAAGTAATGCCTTTTTATCTTTATCATTTCCATCGATTTCATTACCTGCCGCTAAATGATCTTTAAAGCCTAATGGCATGATCCGCTGAATGGATTTAGTGGCTAAATCGACTATTGCGATGGCATTATTTTCTTGTAAAGCGACATAGGCTTTGCTGCTATCTTGATTGATTGCAATATATTCAGGCTCGATATCTTGTGCGATGCTGGCTTGGTAACCATTTAAAAGTAAGTTTGGTGGTAATTCATGATGGCGGGCAGCCCCTTGATTAAAGTCTGTGAATGTTAAGCGGGTTAGTTTGCTCGACAAGGTTTGGTTTTCCCACTTTATATCTATAATGGCAATTTCACCCTCAGGATCGATGGCATAATTCCCTTCGCTAGGTTCAGCTTCAATCGCGACAACAAGTTGTTTGCCGTTAGGCGTGAACGAGAGCATGTCTGGTAATGCGCCAACATAATGTGCAGAAATAAAACTTAAATCTTGGGTATTATAAAAAGCGACCCAACCCGCATCGGTTTTTGTCTTTGCTTCAATGGCCACAGCTAATAAACCGTTATAAACATCAACACTGTTCGCCGCACCTGCTTGAGCATTAAAGTGCTGCTTAATATCTGCTTTTATATCAAGGTGTTTAACTAGGGTAGGAGCATCAATATTGTGACTATCTATAACATCTATTTGACCAGATTGAGCATTAACTACAAATGTTTGTTGGGTTAGCTTATCAAAAGTAACAATTTCAGCGGCACTTTGGTCAAATATATTTGACTGGTATCGACCTGCTTCTTGCAATTTAATGCTGTGCTGATTGTTGGTTAGTTGTGAAGGTGTATTTGCGCAGCCAATTAAGGTAGAAGAAAGAATAATGCTGGTGAGTAAATTAAGTTTCATTGATAATCTTCCATAAAATAATAAATAAAGTGCGCATATTTGTACCGTTAAAAGATGACATTTTTATTAAAATACTTAATTTAACCTCAGTTCTGGATAAGCAAAGCGATACAACACCGCTATTTCCGCGGATTTCTTCGTTAAATTATTTATCAATAACCAGTTATGCTTCAATAATTCGCCTTGAAGTACGCAAAACTAACGCTACTGTATAGCCAAACAATATAATCTTATGATTTTAAATATAATTCCGCTTTCATTAACCAGAATTGAGGGTAAATTTAATAAAAATGGAGTACCAACATTACGTTACCTACCATTTTTCAAATTCAATTTACTTTAATGTCATTTAATTGAAATTGATTGGTGTTTTAGTGAGTGTGCTTTAAACAAAAATTGTTTGTTAAATATCAATATGTTGAAATAATCAGCAGTCAGTCAATAAATTGTCTTTTATTGCTGTTTAGGGGTTGTGACTAACATTAATTTCTCTATAATGCCCCTCATTGCTTAAGCACGCTTTAAAGCAATCGCCCGGGTGGTGAAATCGGTAGACACAAGGGATTTAAAATCCCTCGACTTATGGTCGTGACGGTTCAAGTCCGTCTCCGGGCACCAATTATAAGAAAAAGCCTCAACAGATGTTGAGGCTTTTTTTTTGCTTAAAATTCGAGTGATTTTTATAATAGAAGAAAGCTATTTAATTTTTACATTAGACCTAACAGCGCTTTATATCTGGTCTAATACTTTTCTATATCAAATCCACCTCGCTTTATATCTGCCTAGCACCTTTTATACTCGCACCTATTATAGTAGTCCTAACACTTCCCTAAGCAATTTTTGACGTTAATTGTTCGCGTTACATGTTAACAATCGCTGTGCCTAGTTTTTCAGCCTCACTTAAAGAGTGCGTGACCATCACGAAGGTGGTATCGGTCTGTTGATGAATGCTCTTGACTAAATCTTGTAAACTTTCACGAGTTTCTGGATCTAATGCTGAAAAGGGTTCATCCATCAATACAATGGCGGGATGATGAGCAATACCCCTGATTATACCGACTCGCTGACGCTGGCCTCCACTGAGTTGATCTGGAAATTGTTGCAACAGGTCATGGCTCAAATTGACTAAGGGTAACAATTCATCGATGCGTTGTTGACAGGCTTGTGGAGACATATTTAACAGCGTAAGACAATAAATCATGTTTTGATAAACGGTTAAATGAGGGAACAAAGCACCTTCTTGCAAGATATACCCAATGCTACGTCGCTTATCAATCGCATTAGCTAACGTTAATTGTTCACCATTTATATTGATATCACCTTGTTGTGGTATCAATAACCCGTTCATCAATCGTAATAATGTCGATTTTCCACAGCCGCTTTCTCCGGTTAAACAAACAAAACTGCCAGTATCAATATTAAGAGAAAAATCCTTAAGCACTACTTTATCATCATAGGAAAAAGTCACATTATTAACGGTAAGCACTGTTTTTTTATTATTCATCTTTATGCCCTAGTGTTGCTAAAAACGCTTGCGCGATTTCCTTAGGCGTCTCTTTTAACACCTCAAGTTGATAGTTCATTTTACGCATTGATTCGGTAGAAATTTTGCCTTCTAATTGCATCAGCACTGTTTTTAGCTCTGGGTATTGTTGCAACACTGCTTCTCTTATTACGATACCTGCCTCATAGTCAGGGAAAAAATGTTTATCATCAACCAGTACTTGTAAGTCGAGTGCTTCAATTTGTGCATCGGTAGTAAAGGCATCAATGGCATTAACCTTGCCTTCTTCAATGGCTTTATAACGCAAACTAATATCCATTTCATGGAGTTTGGCAAAGTTAAAAGGGTAAACCTTGATCAAACTAGGGTAAGCATCTGCGCGCTCAAAAAACTCAAACTCAGCTCCAAAGTCAAAAGCAACACTGTGGCGTACTAAGTCCGAATAGGTTTTTATCTGTTTTTGTGTTGCGATGGATTGAGGGATAGCAATAGCATAGGTATTGTTCATGCCTAATAAACCTAGCCACTGTAGTTGATAGTTATCTTGGTATTGTTGTTGTAATTGCTCAAAATTTAACTGTGATTGTTGGTTTAATACATTCATCCAAGCGGTGCCTGTATATTCAACATACATATCTAGATCGCCAGACAGTAAAGCAGGGTGGATATTGGTCGTGCCTCCACCAATACCAAATTGTCGAATGACATTAATATCGGTTTGATTCTCAATCAGCTGCGACATAATTTCGCCCAATATATATTGTTCAGACATGGGCTTTGAAGCGACCGTAATTACCCTATCTTTTATCTTAGAGAAAGGATTAATATATACCAATGACATCAACACCAACGCGGCTAAGATACCAAGATTAAGATAGATAAAGTGCTTTTGTGAAGGCTGCGCATTGCGGTTAATAATGCGTTGCAGGTTATTGTTTTTCTCTAATGTAGCAACAAATTTATCACCTAAAATAGCAAATAATGAAATACCTAAAGAACCGGCCACAATTAATGGCGTATTCATTGTATTCAGCCCACGGAAAATCGCTTGCCCGAGACCACCAGCTCCGATTAATGCCGCTAGTCCGGTTAAAGCAATTACCATCACCGTGGTAATGCGTAATCCAGATAAAATACTCGGTAATGCTAAAGGAAAGTAAATATGGCGAAACAATTGTTGTGGTGTTGAGCCTAACCCCTTGGCGGCGTCCACCAAATGATAAGGGACTTCTTTCATACCACTATAGGTGTTGTGCACAATCGGCAATAGACCGTATAACACCAATACAATTAATGCATTTTGTAACCCAATGCCAACCAGTGGAATAAGTAAACCAAACATTGCAATGGAAGGAATGGTGTATAAAAAATTCACTGTGGGCATAATAATGCGCCGTGCTTTGGGTTTGTAAAATACCCAAATACCAATCGCAACACCAAATACCGTTACAATCAGCATTGCTAAAAATGAAATAAGTAAATGCTCACTAAATAACGTTAAAAAATAACTGATTCTATCAATAAAATTCATTTAACAGTCTTCTCTTTTAAGTGAGTGAAAAACTCATCCCAACGTTGATGTTCACGGCCAGATGCTTGTAAAAAGTGACTTGGGTTATTGACTTTACCTTCACGAATGCCTTGGTAAATACCAGCGATGATTGAACCTAGAAAATCACCTAATTGAGCACACCTCGATTGACGGTATTCTTCTACGCTCATTGATTGATAGGACAGCTGCGCATCAAAGGTTGTATTTAAATAGTCCGTCAGTTTTTGTTGTGAAATCGGTTCACCGTGTAGATTATAAATTTTTCCATGATGTTTATCTTCGCTAAGCATACGCGCGTAAGCATAAGCCAACTCTTGGCGTGTTGTGTAACCACATAAACCTTTATCGGCACAGTTTGAAACGTACCCAACTTCTTTATAATTTTCGATATACTCAATATCGGGTTCAATATAAATACCATTTCGACCGATCACCCATTCTAATCCGCTGGTTATTATATCTTTTTCAGTTTGACGATTACTCTGCACTACTGGTGAGAAAGCGTTACCTTCCTCTGCACCTTGAATACTGGTGTAAACGATTTTTTTAACACCCGCTTGTTTGGCTGCATTGATGACATTACGGTGTTGGCCAATTCGTTTACTTGGTTCGTCCATACCAGATACAAGTAATAATGTATCCACCCCCTGTAAAGATTGCAGTAATTGAGCCATGTTCTCATAATCGCCACTACGTACTTCAACACCTAAATGTGCTGCTTTCTCTGGTGTACGAGCAAGTGCAATAACGTTTTTTTTGCAGGTAAATGCTAATAAAGCATTAACAATGTTAGCGCCTAAGTGACCGCTCGCGGCTGTAACTGCAATTTTCATAGTGCTCCCTTTCGTGTTAAAAGCATTTATACTCGTAGATCTTTACCTATAACCCTAGAATATTTTCACCTTACAACTTACTGATTTTTTATCTTGAGTGTAACGGTTATATGACTGGGTTAGATTATTTTAAATGCTGACTTTGTTATTACAACTAATCCTGATCAGTTTATGAAAAAACATCAGTAAAGGTATAATAAATGTGAACAATTTAACAGGAAAGGTTAATAATGTCTTATTAATGGTAAATGGTTAACTTTTTCAGCTGATTTGATTTTTTAACGTTGATTCTTATTTGAGTGCATGTGTCATTGAATACATGCGTAATTAAGTGAGAATAAAAACAGAATAATTTAATACTAAAAGGTTCCTATGCATATTAAGCGGACTAAATTATCACCTTCACTTTGTATCGATGCTGTTTTTGGCAATTTATCTTTTGATCAAGCTTGTCAAGCAACGGCGCACGCGAACATCTCAACCATAGAGTTCTGGTCTTGGTGGGATAAAGATTTAACTGCACTGCAAGTCGCTGTTGAACGCTATGACTTATCGATTTCCTGTTGTTGTACTAAATTTATTAGCTTAGTAAACGCTGAACAGCGTAGTGCTTATTTACAAGCATTAAGTGATTCAATTGCGGTGGCTAAACGTTTAAAAATTAAAACCATTATTTCCCAAGTGGGCGATTTTATTGAAGGGGTGCCACGCGCACAGCAAAAACAGTCGTTAATTGATGGCTTAACTGCTGCGGCGTTATTGCTAGAGGCTGCGGATATGACATTAGTCGTTGAGCCTTTAAATGAACGAATTGATCACCCCGGTTATTATTTAATAAAAAGTGCTGAAGCTTTTAATATTATTAAACAAGTTTCCAGTCCTAAGGTTAAAGTGTTATTTGATATTTATCATCAGCAAATTAGTGAAGGCAATATTATTAATAATATAAGAGAAAATATCGATTATATTGGTCATTTTCATGCAGCAGGGCATCCTGGTCGTCATGAGCTACAACGTGGAGAAATTAATTATCCTGAAATTTTTTCTGCCATTAAGCAAACTAATTTCAGCGGATATATTGGTTTAGAGTATTGGCCGTTAACTGATAATACTATTGAGCCATTACAGGAAGTGGTGAGTTGGCTAAAGTAGAAGTTACCGCAGTTTATTTTAAGGTGATGTTCTTGGGACACTTAGATTAAAATATTAAACAATGTTAAATCTGCCAAGGGTGGCATTGTTGTTTAGCCATTGCAAAACTAGAGCAAGTGAATGGGTGTTGCTTTATTTTTCATCAATTAACTGATTTTATTTGGTTATTTTACTATTACATCTTGTACTTAATAAAAAGTACTATATAATTCGCGCCACTTATCTAGAAACTTAGATAATCGCCCGGGTGGTGAAATCGGTAGACACAAGGGATTTAAAATCCCTCGACTTATGGTCGTGACGGTTCAAGTCCGTCTCCGGGCACCAATTTTAAGAAAAAGCTTCGCATTTGCGAAGCTTTTTTTTTGTCTATTTTTTATGTTCCTCGTCTCTTCATTTCTTCATCTTTCAATCACAGGGTATGCACCCATTTCACCTCTCTTAGATTAATCGCTCAACTCAGTATATATACTCGTTATCATTCAAGGCACAAAGTTCAGTAAGTTGTGAGGTGAGTAGTTTCTAGGCAAAAAGTTGAAGATCTAACTAGTTCAATCAATTCTTTCTAACAACAAAGATGCTTGCCTTACTGTACGAGCTAACGACTGAATAAAGCATCTCAATTTGTAACGGGTATAGAAACATAACGATAAAAAAGAAAACAAAATCATAAACTCAACTCTAAAGTAGTGGTTTACATCATAGATATATTTATTTAATTAAGTTAAATTTGACTTAATCATTTGCTTGTCATTTTAGTGTTCTTTTGACATGTTGCTGAAAATAGTGACTCATAATAAAATTATTTAATCATAAATACAGAAAAATAGAGAATGTGACCACTTTTTATCGCTAGTGAAGATGAATTATTAAAGATTAATCAGAAAGCAACCTAGCAGGTGAAACTTAAGCTGAATAGGGTGTGAATCATGAAGTTGTAACTGTAATCTTATTTGTCATTTTGTGGGTTTTCTCTTTAGTTTTTTTTGTTATTTTATTTGGTGAGTTCTTTTTATATTAATGCAGTCATTGTGTTATGTTAAATAAGGTAATAAAGAAATGCTCACTTTTCTTCATTCGTTAAAATCTCGATTATTATTTTTAATTTTTATGATTATATTGCCGGGATTTATTGCTGTTTTTTTTCAAGCAACCGAAGAGCGCAGCAGTGCCATCGAAACTGCTAGGTTACGCGCGATTGATGCTGTTGATTATATGGCTGCTGAACAAATAAAAATTATTGATGAAACTGAAAAATTCTTAAAACGACTATCTAAATATCCTCAGTTATTAACTCCTGACTCAGCACAGTGCAGTGCGTTTTTATCTGATATCAAAGAGCTATCAGAGACTTATGTCAATCTGGGCGCACCTAATATAAAAGGTCAATTACTCTGTAATGCGAACCCTTTAACGACTTCTGTAAACGTCGCTGACAGACCTTATATTCAAAAGGCGATATCTAAACGATCCTTTGCCATCGGTGAATTTCAATTTGATAGAGCTAGCCAGACCACCAGTATTAACTTTGCTTATCCTGTGATTGATACTAAAACAGATCAGCTTGTTGCAGTGGCCGTTGCTGTAGTATCACTAGAGTGGTGGAGTAAAAAGCTAGAGTCTACGCATTTACCGGTAAATACCGTTGCTTATATCACTGATGTTAATGACAAAATCATTGCTAACTATCCTGAAAATAAAGCTCTCATTGGAAAATCAGCTAAAGATATTCCAAGCTTTAGTAAAGTAACATCAGCTGAACAAACCCAAATAAGAAAAGATCAACACGGTTACATGAGAATATTTGTCAATAGAAAACTAAGTTCTGAGATTAATGATCAAGCTATACGATTTATCGTAGGTATACCTTTTGATCATGAATTAGCGATTATCGACTCAAGATTGTCACGAGTTGTTATATTTCTTGTGGGTTTTATCTTATTGATCACTTTATTTGCAGTCTGGGTAATAAGGGAAAATATTTTAAAGCCGATTAAAGCACTTGAAGTATCCAGTAAACAACTTGAATTAGGTGAAAAAACTGATTTAGATTTTGTTGGAGAAACAAAGGAGCTTATTGATTTACAAAAAAACTTTTCAGCAATGGCCAAAACGAGACTAGAAGCAGAGCAACAACTAAAAAACAGCCAAATATTTTTAAGGGAAAGCGAAGCCAGTTTATCAAGACATTTACGAAATACCCCATTAGGATCAGTAGCATGGGATGTTAATTTTATCTGTACTGAATGGAATGATGCAGCACAAGATATTTTTGGATATTCAGAACAAGAAGCTATTGGTGTAAACATCATTGAATTGGTTGTAATGACTGAATTACGTAATGAGTTTATTACTCATTATGACTCCTTGTTAGCTCACCAAGGAGGAAAGCAATTTAGCATCCCTAATATCACTAAAGACGGTCGCACCATCTATTGCAACTGGTATAACACCTTGATCCTTAATAGTCTCGGGATGGTAACCGGAATGGGTGCTTTTGTAAAAGATATGACGGTTGATAAACATAATCGCGATACATTAAATGAGTTTTTTAAACTGCCGATGAATTTACATCTAATAGTAAGTTTTGATGGTTTGATTCTTAAGGTGAATGCAGGATGGCAGTCGATACTTGGTTTTAGTAGTGAAGATTTATTAAATAGTAATGTTTTCGATTTACTTCACCCTGATGATACCGATAATACAGCATCAGAAATGATGAATTTGGGAGCAGGAGAAAATACTTACTCTTTTGAAAATAGATACATGAATAAACAAGGACAGTATCGTTTAATTATGTGGTCTGCAACCGCATCGGTAGAGCAACAGAAAATTTATGCCGTGGGTGTGGACATCACTGACAGTCGATTAGCTGAAGATAAATTGAAATTGGCAGCGGGTGTATTCACACATGCCAAAGAAGCCATTATTATTACCGATCAAAATAATAATATTATTGAAGTTAATAGTGCTTTTACTCAGTTGACCGGCTACTCGAGCGATGAAGTATTTGGTAAAAAAACGAATATTTTTAAATCAGGACATTATTCAGATGATTTTTACCATGAAATGTGGCAAGCAATTTCTTATCAAGGGTATTGGACTGGAGAAATTTGGAACCGTTGCAAAAATGGCAATATTGTTCCTCATTTATTAACCATCAGTACCGTGTCTGATGATGCAGGTAAAGTGAAAAATTTTATTGCTTTCTATACTGACATTGCTGCGATTAAAGCACATCAAAAGCAGCTTGAGCATATTGCGCATTATGATGTATTAACGAATTTACCTAATCGTAGTTTGCTCGCAGACCGTTTAAAGCAAGCAATGGGCTTATGTAAACGTAATAATTTTTCATTAGCGGTCGTTTTTCTCGATTTAGATAATTTTAAAGCGATTAATGACTTTCATGGACATGATGTTGGCGATAAATTATTAGTTGAAATATCGCAGCGTATGCAAAAAACACTGCGTGATCAGGATACGTTATCTCGTTTCGGTGGCGATGAGTTTGTCGCAGTACTAGTTAACTTAGAGGCGCCGGAAGCCTGTGAGCCTTTATTAGAGAGATTGTTAAAATCAGTTTCTGCACCTGTTGCCATCGATCATTTGACTATCAACGTTTCAGCTAGCGTAGGTGTCACTATTTATCCTCATGATGGCGTTGATGCAGAGCAACTTTTACGTCATGCAGATCAAGCCATGTATAGTGCAAAACAAGAAGGTAAAAACCGTTATCATCTATTTGATATGGCTCAGGATATAGCGTTAAAAAGTTTACATGAGAACTTACTGCGTATTCGTGCTGCTTTGCAAAAACATGAATTTGTTTTGTATTATCAACCTAAAGTGAATATGCGTAGTGGCGAAATGATTGGCGTGGAAGCGTTACTCCGTTGGATGCACCCTGAAAGAGGGTTACTTTCTCCAGATGACTTTTTACAGATTGTTGATCGTCATGAATTGACTATTATTATTGGTGAATGGGTTATGGATAGTGCACTTACACAAATTTCAGATTGGAAAAAAATAGGTCTTCATACCACTATCAGTGTCAATATTGATGCACTGCAGTTGCAACAGAATAACTTTGTTCAACGCTTATCAGAGTTATTGAATGCACACCCAGATGTTGATCCAAGTTCATTACAATTAGAAGTACTAGAAACGAGCGCGCTTGCTGACATCAAGAAGGTTTCAAAAATTATGTCTGATTGCATTAAGCTTGGGGTTGAGTTTGCACTTGATGATTTTGGCACTGGGTATTGCTCTCTTACCTATTTAAAACAGTTGCCAGTGGATGTGATCAAAATAGATCAGACTTTTATTCGTGATATGTTACATGATCCTGATGACCTTTCTATTGTTGAAGGTGTCATGGGTTTATCTAAAGCCTTTAAACGAGAAGTCATTGCCGAAGGGGTGGAAACGTTACAACATGGTGTTGCGTTATTGCATTTAGGCTGTCACTTCGCGCAAGGATTTGGTATCGCAAGACCGATGCCGGCTGCTAAATTACCTTCTTGGGTGAATAGTTGGAGACCAGATAAAACCTGGACACAGGTAAAAAAATGAAGCTAATACTTACCGCTCTAAAAGCTAAGGCTAGGTAAGGCAAGGTATCTAGTTACTTTTTGGCGTTTCTCGGTACGATTGTGTTAATCGCTGTGCATTTCATTTCCGTTAACTTCTCCGTTATGCTTTAATATAGCGTTTTTATATCCATGACACTTCAACATGTAAAGTCAGCAGTAAAACTCGCCCAAAATACTAGGCATAAAGTTACAGATTCGCTTTTTAGTTCGCTAGTCTAGATACCTATTTTACCTAGTAATACTATTTGGCTATTTTATAACACTGTGGTACTTGCAGAGCATATTGGTATTAGCTTTATTGTGTCCGGTTATCTGAATTTAATTACTTGAACTTAGCTACTTGAACTTAGCTACTTGAATTCAGGTACCGCTTCATATTGTAACAATCGAGTTAGGCGATGATTGTTAGTATTGTCTTTGTACTGATATGCAGTTAGTACCAGACCATACTTCTTGAAGTATGATGGGTATATAGTCATAAAATAAATAACATTGGGGTTTACTGTGAGTCAAGATATCGAGAAACGTCTTAATAAATTTATCAGTGATTCGGGGTATTGCTCTCGACGTGAAGCTGATAAATTAATTGAACAAAGCCGCGTTAAAATTAATGGGCAAGTTCCTGAACTTGGCACTAAAGTGCAACCCGGTGATGAAGTTTTTGTTGATGGCAAGCGTATCAATAAAATAGCGACAAATAAATCTGATCGTATTTATATTGCTTATAATAAACCGATTGGCATTACCTGTACCACTGAACGAAATGTGTACGGAAATATCATCGATGCAATCAAGCATAAAGAGCGTATCTTCCCCATTGGTCGTTTAGATAAACCCTCTGAAGGGCTGATTTTTTTAACCAGTGATGGCGATATTGTTAATAAAATATTACGTGCAGAAAATGCTCATGATAAAGAATACCGTGTCACAGTGGATACCCCATTAAGTGAACGCTTTGTTGACAGGATGCAACGCGGTGTGCCAATTTTAGATACGATCACTAAACCGTGTATTGTGAAAGTTGAAAGTCGTTTTGTATTTACTATTATTCTGACGCAAGGTTTAAATCGCCAGATACGCCGTATGTGTGAGTATTTAGGATATGAAGTGACACGTCTGCAAAGAACGCGGATCATGAACGTCACACTTCATAATTTAAAAGCGGGTCAATGGCGTAATTTATCAGCTCAGGAAATGGCTGACATTAATGCAGCTGTGGCTGGCTCTTCAAAGACAGCTATCAATACTGCTTTGCCTAAATCTCAACAATCAAGCGATCATGCAAACAGTGCCAAGTTGTCTCGTCAGAATCAAAGTAACGACAGCAGCCCATATTATGGGAAAGGTGAAAAAACAGATTTTAAATCAACGCCTAAAGCGAAAAAAGTATTTGTGAATAAAAATGTAAAAACGACTTCTACATCAAAAAATAATCCAACGACTAAACCTAAATTGTCATTAAAAAGAAAATGAGTAAGGGCGAGTTTGACATTATTTCACGTTATTTCCAGCGTAAGGCAGATCTATCACAGGATGTGGTGATTGGCATTGGAGATGATTGTGCGATTTTAGATATCGCTAATGGTTATCAACTTGCCGTCACTACTGATAGTTTAGTCAGTGGTGTACACTTCTTTGAAAATGTAGATCCCTACCGTCTAGGCTATAAATCATTGGCGGTTAACTTAAGTGATCTCGCCGCGATGGGGGCGAGTGCGAAGTGGGTCTCACTAGCGATTACTTTACCGAGCATAAATGAGCCTTGGTTGGCTGAATTCTGTCGCGGTTTTTTTGCGTTAGCAGATAAGTATAATGTGCAATTAATTGGTGGTGATACGACTAAGGGGCCTTTATCAATAACAGTCTCGGCAAAAGGTATCATAAAATCAGGACAAGCATTAACCCGTAAACAAGCTCAAGCAGGTGATATTATTTGTGTGAGTGGCTGTTTAGGAGATGGGGCGCTAGGATTAGCTGTAAAATTGCAACAGCTGCAATCAGACAATCAGCATCCGACCTTATCACTCCATAACCCACAAGCGTTTATCGATGCCTTAGAACTTACCGAGCCAAGGTTAGATATGGGCGAGTTATTGGTAGGGAACGCCTCGAGTTGCATCGATATTTCTGACGGATTGAATCAAGATTTATCGCATATTTTAAAGCAATCGCAATGTAGCGCTGAAATATGGTTACAGGATTTACCTTTCTCTAATGCGATGATTGGAGAAATTAAATCAGGCACTATCACGCTTTCACAGGCATGGCAGTTTGCTGTTAATGGTGGTGATGACTATGAGTTATTGTTTACCATTTCTCCTCATAAACTCGCTTTACTTAAAGAGCAGTTGGCAATTGAGAATGACGTATCATCTTTATTGTGTTTTGAAATTGGTAAAATCAACGCAATGACAGCGACTACTGATGCCGTTGTTGATTCATCTACTAACGTATATGCTAGCTTAGCTACTAACATATCTACTAACATATATTCTGACTTATCTACTAACTTGCCTAGACATAAACAACCAGAAATCATTTTTACTGATCATGATCAGCTTGTTACATTAGACAATAGTAGCTGGGATCATTTTAAATAAGGTCGCACATGCATGTTAAATCGAGATGATTTGAAAGGTTTAAAGCTTTCTAACCCAATACACCTTGCTGCTGTTGGCTTTGGTAGTGGATTAGCACCTAAAGCGCCAGGAACATTTGGTACTTTAGCAGCGGTTCCCCTATTTTATTTATTAGCGATGCTGAGTATTGAATATTATCTAGCGGTATTAGTGATTACCAGTTTTGCTGGGTTTTGGTTTTGTCACGTGACCAGCGAAGCAATGGGCGTGCATGATCATAAAGCGATTGTCTGGGATGAGTTTGTAGGTTATTGGATCACCATGCTGCCGCTTTTATTGGTTTACCCAGAAATTAAAAATGGCATGGCTATTCCTTTTCTTTGGGTGTGTATCGGTTTTCTATTATTTCGTTTTTTTGATGTATTAAAACCTTTTCCAATTAGTTGGTTAGATAAAAAAGTAGAGGGTGGTTTCGGGATCATGATCGACGATATTGTGGCTGGTATCTTTGCTGCGATAGGTTTATTCTTGCTCATCCAATTCTATTCTTTATAAGCAATTGTCAGAGGTAAATATGCGTTTACGTTGGTTTTTTATTACTTCAATATTTTACGCTGTTGGTTGTTTCGCACAAAACACAAATGTATTTAACCCACAAGCGATTACTGTTGCCGTTGATAAAATACCCACCTCATTTAATCCCTTTGCAGATCAAAAATTAATCGAAGAACAATTTAAGCACCTATTATTTGATCCACTGTTTCGTTGGGATCAGCAGCAACAGTTGGAAGCTCGCTTAGTTAAAAATTGGAAAAGAATTAATAACAAAACAATTCGTTTTTATTTACGTAAAAATGTCCATTTCCATTCTGGTAATATATTGACAGCAAAAGATGTTATTTGGTCTTTTGAGCAGGCAAAAAATAATGCTAAGTTACGATTTTTTAATAAAATAGAGACCATAACGTCCAATGATAGTAATAGCTTCGATATTCGTTCTGAATTGAGTGAAATTCAGTTATTGGATGATTTAACTAATTTGTTTGTTTTAGACTCAGCCTTTTATCAAAGTAATAAAAGATTATTAGATACGCCACCTTCAATCATTTTGCCGCCTATTACCCAGTTGACTATGTCTGGTACTGGCCCGTATTTAGTACAAAAATATAATCCTGTGCTAGGGGTGTTAGTGATTGCAAACAATAACTATTGGGAAGGGGCATTGCCCACCAAATTCTTTCGTTTTATGCGTGTTAATAAACCACAATCGCGTTTGTTTGCACTCTTAGCAAATGATGTACAAGTCAGTTATGCTATTCCTAATAAGTTTATCAATGACCTTGCTGAAAATACCGCTACACGGCTAGTACAAGTACCCTCATCAAATGCCATATTTCTTGCTATTAATGATCAGTTGTCACCTATATTAAGTGATAAAAAAGTACGTGAGGCAATCCATATGGCGATTAATCAACCGGGTATGTTGAAATACATTCTAAAAGATAATGGCCAAATTCATCCTTCCGTGATGGCCTTTACCGATAATAGCCTGGTACAGAAAGAAGATAAAAATACACTGTTAATGCCTGAGTACAATTTAGAAAAAGCAAAACAAATATTACAGATACAACCTTTACCTAAGCAGATGTCATTATTAGTTATGCTGGATGATGTTGGCAATACAAGCAAGGTTGCTGATGCATTAACACATATGCTAGATAAAATTGGCGTCAATCTTGTGGTACAAGAGGTAAGCTCTCAGGACGTTTGGGATAATACTAACCTTTATTACGATTTTGCACTCTCTAGTTGGCAGACCAATTTGATGAGTAAAGATAATATTTATGAGGACTTATTTAAGAATAGCTTTTTAACGGGTTACCTAGAAAATAAATTTAAACAACAAAAGATTGCTGAAAACTTTCAATCTCAGGCGAGCTACTTTCAAAAATTGCAACAAGATAACTGGATTTTCCCACTATTTTACCAAGATAAAATTTGGGCTCAAAACAATCAGTTTAACCTGCAAGATATTTTTTCAAGTAATGGTATTCCCTACTGGTCTCTGTTTAAAGTTAACAAAGATAGTACGCTATTAAATCAGGACGGCTAAACGAACAACAGGCTTTAAGGTCTGTTGTTCGCATGTAGAAGAGGTTTAAGAGCAATAAGCTAAAAGGTATAAACTCTAGAAACTAACAGATACGGTTAGTTAAAAAATGCATCAATTTGTGCTGCAATACCTTCACTGTCTAGTTGTAACATATGATAAATTTCCGCCTGCGTACCTTGTTCAACAAATGAATCAGGTAGTCCTAAATGTAAAACTTTTCCCGTATATTGTTGTGACATTAAGAATTCACTCACCGCAGAGCCTGCACCACCTAAGATACTATTTTCTTCAACAGTGACTATTTGCGAATGTGTTCGTGCGAGCTTGATTAATAATGATTGGTCTAAAGGTTTAACAAAACGCATATCGATTATAGTTGCATTTAACTCCTCTGCGACGGGAATTGCTGCTTGCAAAAAGGTGCCAAAACATAAGATAGCTGTTTTTTGACCTTCAGCAATCACCTTGGCTTTGCCTATTTCTAGCGCTGTCATGCTGTTATCAACTTCAACACCTGTTCCACTGCCTCTCGGATAGCGAACTGCCGCAGGTGTATTAAGTAAATGGCCTGTATATAACATGTTACGACATTCCTGTTCATCAGAAGGGGTCATCACGGTCATATTAGGTATGCAACGTAAAAAACTTAGGTCATAAGCACCTTGGTGTGTCGGGCCATCAGCGCCAACAATTCCCGCTCTATCAATAGCAAACAACACACCAAGATTTTGAATAGCAACATCATGTATCACTTGGTCATAGGCGCGTTGTAAAAAGCTGGAATAGATAGCAACAATCGGATTTAAATCAGCAATAGCCATACCAGCTGCCAAGGTAACAGCATGCTGCTCTGCAATAGCAACATCATAGTATTTGTCTGGGTGACGTTTAGAAAACTCAACCATCCCAGAACCTTCACGCATTGCTGGGGTAATAGCGGTTAGTTTTTCGTCTTGATCGGCCATGTCATTTAACCACTGACCAAATATTTTAGAAAAAGTAGGTGCGCAGGGTTTAGGCACTGGCAAAGCTTCATCGGGGGTGAATTTTGGCACTGCATGATAAGTAATAGGGTCTAACTCTGCTTGTTTATAACCTTTACCTTTTTTAGTCATTACGTGTAAAAATTGCGGTCCTGCATGGGAGCGCATATTACGTAACGTATCCACTAGGTCGATCACATTATGACCATCCATCGGACCAATATAATTGAAGCCAAATTCTTCAAAAATAGTCGCAGGAGAAACCATGCCTTTTAAATGTTCTTCGGTTTTTTTTGCTAGCTCTTTAATCGGAGGTACAGTGGACAGTACTTTTTTGCCCCCTTCACGTAGCTGAGTATATAAATCACCGGATAATATTTTTGCCAAATGATTATTTAATGCCCCCACATTTTCAGAAATAGACATCTCATTGTCATTAAGTACTACCAACATATCGTTGTGTAATGCACCTGCATGGTTTAATGCCTCAAAAGCCATACCGGCAGTAATAGCACCATCACCAATCACAGCGACTACTTTACGATTTTTTTGTTCTTTACCCGCGGCAATAGCGAGCCCTAGGGCAGCGCCAATTGATGTCGAAGAATGGCCTACACTAAGCACATCGTATTCACTTTCTTCACGCCAAGGGAAAGGGTGTAAGCCTTTAAACTGTCGAATGCTATCCATTTGGTCGCGACGACCGGTTAAAATTTTATGCGGATAGGCTTGATGCCCAACATCCCAAACCAGATGATCAAAAGGCGTGTGATAAACATAATGCAAAGCAACAGTAAGCTCTACGACACCTAATCCTGAGGCAAGGTGGCCACTGGTTTGACTAACACTGGTCAACAAAAAACGACGTAGCTCTTCGCAAAATGCAGGGAGCTGCTGTTTTTTTAATAAACGCAGGTCTTCTGGGTAATTAATGTTAGCGAGCAACGGGTAATTTTTTAAATCCAATGGCATATTTATTTATCGCGTTTGATGATGTAATGAGAAAACAACTCGAGTAACTGCGTATTATAAGGCAATTGTGATAAAGCATGAAGCGCTTCTTGATATAAGTCTTGAGCTTTTTGTTGTGCACCTTGCAAACCAAGCAAAGCAGGGTATGTTGATTTATGTAACTGTTGGTCAGAACCCTGAGGTTTGCCTAGAGTTTCGGTATCGCTGATGATATCTAAAATATCATCCTGTACTTGAAACGCTAAACCGATCGCGGTCGCAAATTTTGTTAAGAGCAAAAATTCAGCGTCATCGATGTCTATTTTGCTTAACGCGCCCATTTGTACCGCTGCGATAATTAATGCGCCTGTTTTTGCATTATGAATCATTTCTAAATCAGTTAATGAAATCGCTGTATTTTCTGCCGCAATATCTAACACTTGGCCTGCACACATGCCTTTTTCGCCAGCAGCTTTTGCCAAAATATTAAGTATTTTTAATTGCGATTGTGCTGGTAATGCAGGTATTTCATTAGATAAAATTTCAAATGCTAATGTTTGTAACGCATCACCCGCTAAGATAGCCGTTGCTTCATCATATTTGATATGGCAGGTAACATTACCGCGACGCAGTGCATCATCATCCATGGCAGGTAAATCATCATGAATTAAAGAGTAAGCATGGATACATTCAATTGATGCTGCAATCGGGTCAAGTGTCTCTAATTTACTGCCAAGCATTTGCCCTACTGCATAAACTAAAAATGGTCTAACACGCTTTCCTCCTAACAAGGCACCATAGGCCATCGCCTCATTTAATGTTTTTGAATAAGAAGCGGGATGATTAATATATTGCTCAAGCTGATCGTTTACACGTGCTTGAAGTTGCTGCATGGTAGAAATTAATAGTGTCATGTAAGCTGCTTAGTCTTCGGGATAAAGGTAAAAGTTATTCTTCAAATTTTTGCAAAGGTGCTTGTGCATCATTTTGCATTAAAATACTAACTTGTTGTTGTGCATGTTGTAATTTTTGGCTATTACTACGGGCGAGAGAAATACCTCGTTCGAATTGTTTTAATGCATCTTCCAAAGGTAAATCACCTTGCTCTAGATGCTGTACTATTTGTTCAAGCTCAGTAATTGCTTCTTCATATTGCATATTTTCAGGTTTTTTTAGGGCCATGGGGCATCTCTTTTGAATATTTTGTGCAAGATTACCGTGACTGTTAAGGATGTCAAACTAAGGGCTAAAAATAATTCCCAAACAGTGAAGTTGTTAGCTGTTTAAATACTTATGTAAAATGTTGTTTTAAATAAAATATCTTTGACTGCAAACTAACCAGAAATGGCTATACTATCATCTTAGTAATGTTTAACTATTAAAATTGAAAAGGATTAATCTGTGGATTTAGCAACTCTAGTTGGAATAATAGGCGCCTTCGGCTTTGTTATCATGGCGATGTTGATGGGGGGGACCATTGATATGTTTATTGATATGACCTCTATTTTGATAGTTTTTGGCGGTACCGCTTTTGTTGTAATGATGAAATATAATATGGGGCAATTCTTTGGGGCAATTAAAATTGCCATGAAAGCCTTTATGTTCAAAATAGATCCTGCAGAAGAATTAATTGTAAAAGTAGTTGAGATGGCTGACGCGGCGCGTAAAGGTGGATTTTTGGCATTAGAAGAAGCCCAAATTAGCAATCCGTTTATGCAAAAAGGTATCGATATGCTGGTGGATGGCCATGATGCAGACGTGGTACGTAGTACACTGCAAAATGATATTCGATTAACTGCAGAACGTCATGAAGTTGGCGCAGAGATTTTCAAGAACTTTGGTGATGTTGCGCCTGCGATGGGCATGATAGGTACACTAGTGGGACTCGTTGCCATGCTTTCTAACATGGATGACCCTAAATCTATTGGCCCTGCGATGGCCGTCGCATTATTAACCACTTTGTATGGTGCGGTTGTCGCCAATATGGTCGCCTTGCCTATTTCAGATAAATTAAAACTAAGAGCCGCGGAAGAGAAATTGAATCGTAGTCTTATTCTAGACGGCGTCTTAGGTATTCAAGACGGTCAAAACCCACGTGTTATTGAAGGCATGTTACGAAACTATTTACCTGAATCTAAGCGGGGTAGTGGTGCTGCTGGTGAAGGAGCTTAATAATGGAAGAAGAATGTAAATGTCCCCCTGAGGGGTTACCAGCCTGGATGGGAACCTTTGCCGATTTGATGTCATTACTTATGTGCTTCTTTGTTTTACTTTTATCATTTTCTGAAATGGATGTTGCTAAATTTAAACAAATCGCAGGATCAATGGAGTTTGCTTTTGGGGTTCAAAACAGACTGGAAATAAAAGATATCCCTAAAGGTACATCTGTGATCGCTCAGGAGTTCAGTCCAGGAAGACCTGACCCTACACCAATCGAAGTGATTATGCAGAATACTATTGATATTACTAAAACAAATTTAGATTTTGAAGAGGGTGAAAGTAGCCGTTCAGGAGGAGATGCCAATGTACCTGCGCAAGAGACCGCAGTTGAAGTTAATGAAGATACTAACGAAGAGGTTTCTAAGGAACAACAGGATACCTCGGTAGGAGCGCAAGGGGATGATGAAAGTGATGCCTCTTCAACAGAGACATCATCGCAGCAAGCGGATAGTGAAGTACCTGCTCCTGAAGTGGCTGCACAGCAAGCTTTAGCTAAAAAAGTAGCAGAAAACTTAAAAGAAGAAATTGTTGATGGTGCAATAGAAATCGAGTCTTTAGGACAACAGTTAATTATACGATTAAGAGAAAAAGGATCTTTTCCTGCTGGTTCTGCATTTTTACAGCCTCGCTTTAGGCCTGTAATAGCAAAAGTGGCGAAAATATTAGTGGATGTACCCGGAGTATTGACTATTTCTGGTCATACGGATAATGAACCAATACAGTCGGAATTATATCGCTCTAATTGGGACTTATCTGCGCAACGTGCAGTATCTGTAGCACATGAAATGCTTAAAGTTGACGGCATTCAAGATAAAAAAATGCAGGTGGTTGGGTATGCAAACAGTAAACCGCTCACTCTGGGTAATACTATTACCGAGCAACGTCGCAATCGCCGGGTTGAAATTACCATTATGCAAGGTGAAGCTGCTGAAAGTGATGAGATTGCTACTGAATAATAAGTGCTAAAAATTACCTATCATCCATTAGTTCAAAGTGGACTAATGGATGGCCGCTAAAATTTTTGCTCTAAGACATGTTATAGAACAATCAAAATTGGTATCTATTATAAGGGAGTTAGTTTTAGTCAGTGATACTGTAATTGCCACGATTTAGGTTCTTTGTAGATTAAAATAATCAGTGCGAGATAAATAGAAATAGCGACAAACTATCTCTTGGTTGTCTTATTGAATGTAAAGCCCTCAAGGAAGGTATATTGCATTTTATTATTATTTAAATGTTGAGATCAAAGGAGGACAGGCTCGATTATTGTGAATAAACTTAATGCGCTAAAGCTGTTGTGCATATAAATGAATTTTTATAATCATTGAAGGAACACTAGCCTATGAGTCAGGGTCAAAATAAACGTAACACTTTATTTTTATTATCAAAAATTGTGTGTTCGGTGCTGATGTTGATAGCGAGTTTTTTTCTTTTAAAGCATTATTTTTTCAACCAAAAACCTACTTTGACCGTGTTAACATGGGTTGGTGGTGAAACTTATTTACCACGCGCTGGTCATCCTCAAGACCTCGAATTACAATACCTACAGCAATTCTCTGTACAGCAAAACCTCCAGTTTAAACAAATTAAGGTGACCAAATTTGATCAACTATTTAGCAAATTAATTGCAGGTGAAGGGGATGTGATCGCAGCGAACTTAACTATCACCACGGCACGTAAAAAACGCGTTAATTTTAGTGATGCTTTTATTCAAAGTAATGAGTACTTCATTATGGGCAAGCATTCACCTCCACTGAAAAAAGGGAGTGCATTAAATGGGCGAGAAGTGGTCATCCAAAAAGGTAAAAGCTACCAAACAACCGCGCTAGGACTGCAGAAAATATACCCTAAGATGCGTATTCGTTATATTGATAATAGTATTAGTACCGAACTTTTATACGATCGACTTGCGAGTGGGGAATATGACCTTGCGATACAAGATGCAAACCTGATCGCCTCCGCTTTAGCCTATCGGGATGATATTAAAAAAAGTATTCAAGCAAGTGGCAAGCGTGATATAGCATGGGCGGTTAATATTGAAAATGAATACTTATTAACACAATTGAATGCTTTCATTGATTCGCAGCAGTTAGTATCTGAGTTGCTAAAAACAACACATTCCTCATCGAATTCAACAACAGGTAATACTTCAAGTACTAAAGTTGTGCCTTCATCAACTATCAAAAAATCCAATCTCACACAGTGGCAAACGATACAAGCTAAGGGCAGAGTGCGCTTTGTCTTAAGAAATAATCTTTCATCTTATTATATTTGGCGGGGTGAATTATTAGGGTTTCATTATGAATTAGCGAAGCGCTTTGCTAAAGAAAATAAATTGCGTTACGAGATTATAGTTGCTCCAGATAACGTGGCATTGCTAGATTACTTAATTGACGATAAGGCAGATATTGCATTAGGTTTTTTAACTCCGACCGAGGCAAGAAGAGCGAAGGGGATCGGTTTTTCTCGCCCTTATCATTATGCTTCTGAGTTGGTGGTTGGGCAATCCGGTGTCACAGGAATAGAAACACCTCAAGATCTCAAAGGCCATAAAATTTACACACGCTCTTCAAGTGCATACTGGAGTACTTCATTGCAGCTGCAAAAAACAGTGCCGAGTGTTAAATTGATTGCAGTTCCTGAGAATATGGAAACGGAATCAATTATTGAAGCGGTGGCGGATAAAAAGTATGACATGACTATAGCCGACAGTCATATTGTTGATTTAGAGCTAACCTTCCGTGATGATATTCAATCCTTTATGGCGTTAGGAGAGCCTAAGGCACAAAGTTGGGGGATCAAAGCGGGTAATCAAGCGTTATTAAAAGAGATCAATGTTTTTATCAAAAAACATTATAAAGGATTGTTTTATAATGTAATTTATAATAAATACTTTAAAAACAAAAAACGCTTAGATCAGCAATACAAAGGTTATGTGGCTGAAATAGAGTCAGGTGTTATGTCTCCTTTTGATGACTTAGTGAAAAAACATGCTAAGAAGTATGGGTTTGATTGGCGTTTATTGGTCGCGCAAATGCATCAAGAAAGCCGCTTTGATCCCAATGCAAAGTCTTTATCGGGGGCACAAGGGTTATTCCAAGTCATGCCACGTACTGCTGAGCAATTGGGGATCCAAGATATGCATGATCCTGAGCAGGGTATTGAAGCCGGCATTCGTTATATGGACTGGGTAAGAGAGCGAATGCAAGCAGATAAGATCCCTAAATCAGAGTTAACCTGGTTTACATTAGCCTCATATAATGCAGGTGCAGGGCATGTTCGAGACGCTATTCGCTTAGCGAGGAAAAAAGGTTGGCAAGATGATCGTTGGTTTAATCATGTTGAAAAAGCTATGCTACTTTTATCACAACCTAAGTATGCAGCCAAAGCGCGTTATGGGTATGTTCGAGGACAAGAGCCCGTGACTTATGTGCGTGAAATAAAACGGCGATATGATACTTATTTGAATATTTCAAATCATCAATAATAGAATGTAATATTTAACGTCACATTGGTTATAGTCACATTGGTTATAGTTGAATTGGCCATAGTTACATTGGCCATAGTTAAATCGATTGGCTTATTCTTCGATGATTTTTTTTAACAGTATAATTAAACCAAGCACAGGAACACCTATTAAGGCGGATCCGACAAAGAAGTTAACATAACCAAAACTATCTACATAGACGCCAGAAAAACCGGCAATAAATTTCGGAAATAACAGCATCATTGAACTAAATAATGCGTACTGAGTAGCAGAAAATTCAATATTGGTTAGTTTAGAAATATAAGTGATAAAGGCTGTGGTCGCAATACCTGCACTGATATTGTCCATCGAGATGATCAGAGTTAATAACGTTAAATCTTTTCCTACAAAGGCTAAAATAGCAAATATAAAGTTAGTCACGACAACCAAAAATGCACCCAAAAATAGGATCGTATAGGTGCTATAGCGTGTTAATAATATGCCGCCCAATCCTGCGCCAAGCAGGGTCATGATTACCCCAAATACCTTAGAAATGGCAGCTACTTCCCCTTTGCTATAGCCCATATCAACATAAAAAGGGTTAGCCATAATACCCATTACAATATCAGAAATACGATAGCTACCTATCAGTAATAATATTAATAAAGCATGCTTGCCATAGCGTGTAAAAAAGTCTGAAAAAGGCGCAACAATGGCGATTTCTAACCATGCCATAAAACGTGCAATAGGGGTTAAATGTATTTTTGTATGTGGCTGTAAAGCTCTTTCATATTCCGGTTCTTGGGCAATAAATGTGGTAATAATACCTACACTCATACAAGCTGCCATTACAAAGTATGATGTTGACCAGGCCGATAATTGGTAAGCCTGTGAGTCACTGACTAATGCTGCAATAGCTAAAGAACCGGCTCCGGCCATGATCATTGCGAGTCGGTATCCGGTCATGTAGGCCGCTGCCATTGCCGCTTGAAACTTCTCGGGAGCAGATTCGATACGGAACGCGTCAATGACGATATCCTGTGTCGCTGAACTGTAAGCAACGACTAAAGCACAAATAGCGAATAAGGTGAGATTTTGTTGAGGATCGCTCATTGCCATGCCAATAATTGCAACGGTAATGGCTAGTTGAGATAGCAATAACCATGAGCGTCGTCGCCCAAGCCAAGTGGTTAACAATGGAATAGATAAACGGTCCACAAACGGTGACCAGATCCATTTAAAAGCGTAAGCCAAGGCTATCCAGCTAAAGAAGCCAATGCTAGCCCGACTTACTCCCGCTTCTCGTAACCAAAATGATAAAGTGGAAAAAACTAATAAAATTGGAAGGCCTGCGGAGAAACCAAGAAAAAATAATATAGCAACTCGCTTTTGTAGATAAATTTTGCTGCTTTCTAACCATGTTGGTTTATCGGTGGGCGATGTTTTTTTTATTATCATTTATTACCCTAGTTACGTATTAATCGATATGCATCAGATGCACAAAAGAAATTAATATAAGACTGTTGGCTAACCGTCTAGATGAATTAGACGGTTTTTAGATTCGGTTATCTTATTCGCTGATCAAAATCAGCCAATGTTAATAGTTAAATTGATGCCCGATCAGCTCAAATCGCCATCCGCTTAACAGTTTTGGTTTGGTCGCTGTTAAACGCTGTTGATCAGTTAATTTCCAAGACCAACTTAAATACTCATTAATGACACGTTTAGAGGCAATTAATTCAACTGGTAGCTCATATTTTTCTGCGCAGGCTTTGATTTTATCGCGCATCTCTTTTAAGGTTTTTTTGTATTCAGGAAAATCAATTAAACGAGAAATGAGGGGCGGATAGGTTTCTGGATCTTGTGCGGACACTTCTGCGATAACCGATAAAATATTTTGTCCGTGAATACGAATTTCATTGGGTAATAAATTTAAGCGTTTTAAATCATTGATTGAAGCTGGCTGATAATAAGCTAATAACCATAAATGCTCAGCTTTCACTACAAAGTTAAGCGCCAGATTACGCGCTTGTGCAGTTTGTAATCGCCATTTCGCCAACGCTTTAATGATGGCTAAGCTGTGTCTATCTAACTTAAATAGATTATCTAAAGATTTATAAGCTTTATCCGGGTCAATTGGTTTCATTTTTTGATCTAAAATCATTTGGCATTCTTTTTCAAAAAAATCGGTCATTTTCTTTTCTGCAAGCTGCGCCTGTAAAACAACTAAACTCGGTTCAAGGTACAACACATCGGCGGCGGCGTAATGTTGTTGCTTTTGGGTTAATGGTCGTGCACACCAATCGGTACGAGACTCACCTTTATCTAACACAGCACCATCTATTAATTCGACCATTTTGGCATAACCTAATGACGCGCCGTGATTCAAAAATGCACAGGCTACCTGTGTATCAAACAACTTAATATTTAGGTCACCCTTTTGTTGCCTGATAATTTCTAAATCTTCACTACTGGCATGTAAAATACAGGCTTTGTTATCTATCGCCTGCCAAAAAGCACTGATATCTCCGATCGAGATAGGATCGATTAATACGATCTTTTCATTTTGTGATACTTGTAATAGACCTAAATTGGCATAAAAAGTACGGGTACGGACGAATTCAGTGTCTAAAGAAATAGGAGAGTTATCTAATGTGGCAATATACTCAGATAATTGTGTCAGTGTAGTGATGAGTTCAAATTGCATCAACGGTAAGCCTAATAGAGAGTTAATATGCCGCTATATTACGGAGTTTGTTATCTTTTTTCTATTGAAATATTGATTATATAATTTTCATTTGCTTTAATTTTGGTGCATAAAATGTATTAATTAGTGCATAAATATCTAATTGCTGCAGATAAAGTGAGGTCACTATATTGTAGGATTGACCTTGATCAATTAGAATGAGGCTTTACAAATGCGCCGCGATCTGCTTATTGATAATCATTCGTATTATCTAAATATGTTTAGGCCGGGAAAAGATTTTAAGTAATAGTGTGGTAAGGGAAACAATGACTAGAACAATGTATGAAAAAATCTGGGATGCGAACTTAGTTCATGAACCAGAAGCAGGCTCTCCGCTTTTGTTTGTTGATAGACATCTAATGCATGAAGTAACAAGCCCACAAGCGTTTGAAGGCCTTCGTCTGCAAAACCGTAAAGTACGTAACGTACATAGTATTCTAGGTACAATCGATCACTGTGTACCAACTAAAGATCGTTTTAATATTGTTGATGTTATTGCAAAAAAACAAGTTGAAACGATGACTGCTAACTGTGAAGAAAATGATATTAATCTTTACGGTATGGACAGTAAGCAAAACGGCGTTATTCACATCGTTGTGCCTGAGCATGGTTTCGTTCACCCTGGTATGGTTGTATGTTGTGGTGATAGCCATACAGCAACACACGGTGCATTTGGCGCACTAGCGTTTGGTATCGGTACGAGTGAAGTTGAACATGTAATGGCAACACAAACATTACAACAGAAAAAAGCAAAAACAATGCTAGTGAAAGTAGAAGGTAAATTACCTGCTTTCTCAACAGCTAAAGATATCGCATTAGCTATTATTGCTAAAACAGGTACTGCTGGCGGTACGGGTTATGTAATGGAGTTCGCTGGTAACACAATTACTGACCTCACAATGGAAGGTCGTATGACGCTATGTAATATGGCGATTGAAGCGGGTGCTCGTGCTGGTCTTGTTGCACCAGACCAAGTGACTTTTGATTACCTTGAAGGTAAAGAGTTTGCACCTAAAGGTGAAGATTGGCCTGTTGCTGTTGAATACTGGAAATCGCTTGTATCTGATCAAGGTGCAGAGTTTGATGCCGTTATTGAATTAAAAGCAGAAGATATTG
Source organism: Psychromonas sp. SR45-3 (assembly GCF_014163575.1). Taxonomy (NCBI): domain Bacteria; kingdom Pseudomonadati; phylum Pseudomonadota; class Gammaproteobacteria; order Alteromonadales; family Psychromonadaceae; genus Psychromonas; species Psychromonas sp. SR45-3. The sequence continues at coordinate 22,944 of NZ_JACJDP010000008.1, read as the reverse complement.
CACCACAAGTATCTTGGGGTACATCACCTGAGCAAGTTATTTCTGTAACAGGTGTCGTTCCTTCTCCGTCTGATTTCACAAATGAAGTTAAATCACAAGCTTGTGCCAATGCACTTAAGTACATGGCATTAGATGCAGGTCAAAAAATTACTGATATCCACATCGATGTGGTATTTATTGGTTCTTGTACTAATGGTCGTATTGAAGATTTTCGTGCTGCTGCTGAATTACTGAAAGGTAAAAAAGTAGCTGCTGGCGTACAAGCGTTTGCAGTACCAGGTTCTTTCCCTGTTAAAGTACAGGCAGAGAAAGAAGGTCTTGATAAGATCTTTTTAGATGCAGGTTGGGAATGGCGTGATCCAGGTTGTTCAATGTGTCTAGCTATGAACGGTGATGAACTTGAAGATGGACAACGTAGTGCATCTACTTCAAACCGTAATTTCGAAGGACGTCAAGGTAAAGGTGGACGTACTCACCTTGTATCACCAGCAATGGCTGCTGCAGCATCAGTTGCAGGTCACTTTGTAGACATTCGAGATTGGAAATAGGGGCTAGATAATGCAACCATATATTAAACATACAAGTATCGCCGCGTTAATGGATCGTAGTAACGTCGATACGGATCAAATCATCCCAAAAAACTTCATGAAAAAAGTGGAGCGTACAGGTTTTGGTATTAACTTATTCCATAACTGGCGTTACCTTGCGGATAACATTACACCAAACCCAGAGTTTGAATTAAACAAACCGGCTTTTAAAGGCGCTAAGATATTAGTTGCTGGTGAAAACTTCGGCTGTGGTTCATCTCGTGAGCATGCGCCTTGGGCAATTGCTGACTATGGATTTAATACTGTTATTTCAACTAGCTTTGCTGATATTTTTTATAGCAACTGTTTTAAAAATAGTATTTTACCGATTATCGTAACTGATGAGCAACTTGCTGCTTTAATGGCTGAAATTTCTGCTAATGAAGGTGTTGAATTCACAGTTGATCTAGAAGCACAAAAAGTAACAACACCAGGTGGTTTATCAATCTCTTTTGAAGTTGATGCATTCCGTAAGGAATCATTACTTGATGGTCTTGATGACATCGCTTGGACACTGAAGCATGAAGAGCAAATTTCTGCGTACGAAAATGCACAGAAAAAACGTCTTCCATGGTTATGGCCTAGCGCTTAATCAATAAAAATTTAAACTATTCAAAAAATAGTTTAAACAGAAAAATCAAAGGCGCACTGGTTGCGCCTTTTTTATCGAAAACTTATTGCAGTGAAGGCTGAATGTACTGACTGCAATAAGCTTTTTTTCTTAAGATTACAAGTGGAGTAAACAATGGCTCAAGATAATGTCACTGTACAGTTGATGGATACAACATTACGCGATGGAGAACAAACGCAAGCAGTTTCATTTTCTCCTGCAGAAAAAGTTAGCCTAGCGAAAGCACTATTACAAAAGCTTAAAATCGATCGTATCGAAGTCGCATCAGCACGTGTTTCTGAAGGAGAAAAAGAAGCGGTAACCAAATTGAATACTTGGGCTGAAAAAGAAGGTTTAGTGGACCGAATTGAAGTATTAGGCTTTGTTGATCACACCTTAAGCGTGGATTGGATCAAAGATACCGGTGGTAAAGTACTTAACCTATTAGCTAAAGGCAGTTTAAAACATTGTACTGAGCAATTAAAAAAATCCTTAGATGAACATGTAGCAGATGTTAAACAAACGATAAATTATGCACTTGAACAAGGTCTAAAAGTTAATATTTACTTAGAAGATTGGTCAAATGGTTACCAAGATAGCCCACAATATGTCTATGACATGGTCACTCAACTAGCCGATACCGGTATTGAGCATTTTATGTTACCCGATACTTTAGGGGTGATGTCTCCCGATGAAGTGTTTGCCAGTTTAAGTGATATGGTGACTCGTTTCCCTAGTTTACAATTCGATTTTCATCCCCATAATGATTACGGTTTGGCAACCGCGAATGCTATGTACGCTGTTAAAGCAGGGGTTTCTTCTATTCATTGTACGATGAATTGCCTGGGTGAGCGTGCCGGTAATGCATCATTGACTGAAGTCGCAGTGGTCTTGAAAGATAAACTAGGCAAAAAAGTCAATATTGATGAATCGGAAATCCATAATTTAAGTAAATTAGTGGAAAACTTTTCAGGTAAACGTATCGCGGATAATACACCTATTGTAGGGGCTGATGTATTTACGCAAACTAGTGGTATTCATGCCGATGGCGACCGCAAAGGAGGTTTATATATTTCAGCACTGACACCGGAACGTTTTGCACGTTCACGCAGTTATGCATTAGGTAAAATGAGCGGTAAAGCCTCTTTAGCAAAAAACTTAGAAGCACTGGATATTGAACTGGATGCGGATCAACAGAAAAAACTATTAAAACGTGTTGTACGTTTAGGCGATCAAAAAGCGTCCATTACTGCTGATGATTTGCCCTTTATTATTGCGGATTTATTAGAGCGTAACGATTACAACTATGTTGAACTGTTAAACTGTTCAATTAACTCTGGGCTCGATTTAGAGTCAACGGTAAGTATTCGAGTGCGTGTTAAAGATAAAATTTATAAAAGCAGTGGTAGTGGTAATGGTGGTTTTGATGCCTTTATTAGTGCAATGACTAAAGTCTTAGATAAAAGTGCTTTTGTGTTCCCTGAACTGATAGATTTTGAATTACGTATTCCACCAGGTGGTAAAACCAGCGCCTTCACTGAGTGTACCGTTACTTGGGCCGATGGTGATGAGCAATTTACCACACGTGGTGTAAATGCTAACCAAGTACTAGCGGGTATTGGCGCAACTATTCGTATGATAAATTTACGTATGCATGCTAACTAGTTAAAGTGTATACTCGCGTTTTATATGAAAAATAAAAAATAATTTGCGACGCGAATATCAGATGAATGTTCATTTATTGTTCAGCGAGTTATTAGAAAAGCCTTAATCTTTGATTAGGGCTTTTGTTTTTTGGCTAATATACTATTAGCAGATGGATAATGATCGAAAGATAAGAGGAAAGAAAATGAGAGTATGTGGTGTTGAATTAACAGGTAACGAAGCCGTCATTGCGATTATGCAGTTTAAAAACGGTCTTTACGACGTGCCACCTGTGCGTACAACAAAACTAACATTAAATGACCCTATTAATACTGAACCGTTAAAAAAGTTCCAGTTTGATTTTGCGCAGTTAATGAAAGATTACCAAATTGATAAGGTGATCATTCGTGAACGTGCACTAAAAGGTAAATTTGCAGGTCATACTTTAAGTTTTAAAATTGAAGGTGCATTGCAATTAATGCGTGATGTAGAGGTACAAGTTATCTCATCTGACTATATCAAAAAAGGCCTTAAGCAAGCGCAAAATACACCAACAGCGGTTGAATTAGGACTTAAGAAGTTCCAAGAGCAAGCGATGTTAACCGCATTTGGTTATTTGCAAAATAAATTAGGTTAATTTATATCCGTTACTATTTATACCCGTTACTAATAGAGATGCTTCCTTCGACCATTAGCTCGAACAGCAAGATAAAGCGCAACATGATGACCTTTGAGCCATTAATTTCGTTAACTCTCTATCACTAGGTGTAAAAACAAGTTTTACACCTTTAATGGCTAGTTCTTATCGAATGTTGCAATGCTGAATTACTTGTTGAGCTAATGAACCACTGTGCAAGTGGTGAGGCAAGTTGTCTTTGTTGCGGTTATAAAAAGAGAGTGAAGTGTCGATTAAACGAGTTAGCTCTTCAACTCTCTGCTTAAAAGCTACTCAGCTCACAACTTGCTAAATGTTGCATCTTGAATGGGAACGGGGATTGTTTACACATTTATTATCGCTATTTTACCAATTTCATTCTGTATGGGGTCAGCTAGTTAGCTGAGTTGGTATTTTATTAGTAAACAACTTTTGATCGTCATAACACGACCATGATGAAATGAGTTGACCGTACTTTACTAAAATGACACGGAGAAACCTGTGGATACAAATTTTGAAAATTTTGTTACGCAATTTAAAGCACAACAGCCAGTTCCATTAGCTGCGTTTTTTTATCAAGCAGAGTTACACTTAATAACACAATTAAAGGATTACCTTAGTGTTGAGCAATCAACCGAGAGAAGTTTTTTTTCGTTAATTGAAGAAGCTAGAAAAACACACAATGAAGATACCAATAAACATTTTTGGAATGCATTAACCGCGTTTAATAAAATTAACTTTAACCCAAGCAAGCACAATACATTGCCTTGGTTGCGTTACGTTAACATTATCGAATCTTTACAAGGTTATGCCGGTAGCCAACTCTTTGCCTCAAAAAGCATTAAAACAAAACGCCAACATCGTTTGTTTTTTGCTTATATGCTGACTTGGGAGCACCTACGTTATATTGCAGGTAATGATGATGATTATAGCCCTAGTAGTGAGGTATTAGCTGCATACTCAAATGCACATAGTGAAGACGATCATCAGCATGATGAAAATTGTCAGCACGATACATGCAGTGCGCATTAGTATAAGTTAATATAAAGCCCTTTATTTAGTGAATTGAAGTGAGCCCAAATAGTGGTGGCGGTCTTGCTTTTAACTGGGCTTTGTATTTTACTTTTGCAATGCTAGCTTCTTAAATAAATTAGATGATTTAAATGACCGAACCAACAAATCAAGATGCTTGTCCATTTTGCTTACAAACTAATCGATGCGATGTCGCAGCGAAGCAGGGCTGTTGGTGTAATGATTTAACCGTACCACAGGCTCTACTAAATTTATTACCTGAACCATTAAAAAATACAAGCTGCATTTGTCGACAATGTATTGTCAGTTTTAATAATAATCCCTCACTATTTTTAAAAAAATAAACCCTTCCCTTTATGACATACTTTTTAAAGTATGCTAATTTTCTGATAAAAGATTCGTTGATATTATCACTAACATTTACAAGTAACTTTATTTGCTACTGTTTTGTTTTTTCCTTTAGCAATTTTTATGTGATTTAAATTTAGTTACGCTATAATTCGCGCGCTTTGTTGTACACTAAAAAACTGCCACCATTTTATATAACGGCTATCGCTGTTTAAGCAGCGAACGACTAAACCAGTGCACAATATCGCCGCATTATAGTAACTACAATGGAATTATTGAGAGAAAAATGTCGAAACGTGATTGTTATGAAGTATTAGGTGTTAGTAAAAGTACATCTGAGAAAGAGATTAAAAAAGCTTATAAAAAATTAGCGATGAAATATCATCCTGATAGAAATCCAGATAACCCTGTTGCGCAAGAAAAATTCCGTGAAGTTAAAGCGGCGTATGAAATATTAAATGATCCAGAAAAACGTCAGCAATATGATGATTTTGGACATAGCGCTTTTGAAAATGGCCAAGCCCAAGGGCGAGGTAGTTTTGGACAGGGTGGATTCAGCCAAGGCGGTGATTTCAATGATATGTTTGGTGATATGTTCGGTCAACGCCAACAGCGTCAAGAACGTTACCAACCTCAGCCACAAAAGGGCTCAGACATCATTTTACAAATCGATATGACCTTAGAAGAGTCTGTCGAAGGTTGTGTTAAAGAGGTGCGTTTACCGAATACAACCGAACCGTTATTAGTGACCATGCCAGCAGGTATTAATGATAAGCAACGAGTACGTGTTACGGGCAAAGGTAATCCTGGAACATTAGGTGCTGGACGCGGTGATTTATTTGTCGAAGTAGTGTTATTAGCACATGATTTTTTTACTCGAAAAGGCGATGATCTTTACTGTGATTTAATCACTTCATTTCCGGTGGCAGCTGTCGGTGGAACCGCTAAGGCTTCAACCTTTAGTGGACATATTAATCTGAAAATACCTGCTGGAACGCAAATGGGACGTAAATTTAGAATTAAAGGACGCGGTGTTAAATCAATGAATAGTGACCATATTGGTGATTTAATTTACACCGTTGTGATCCCAACGCCAACAGAACTAACAGAACATCAGCATAAGTTACTAAGTGAATTAGCTGAGACAATGACTTAATACATTAACTTAGATTTGAGCAACAAGGCCCATACTATTTTATGAACACTCTATTACAGCTAATAAGAAAATATTGGATAGCATTATCGTTATTATTAGTGGCGATAATTGCTTCACTATCATTAACTCCTTTAGCCAATTTACCAGGCGTACCGGGAAGTGATAAAACCCATCATTTTATTGCATACAGTGTTTTGGTTTTCCCATTAATGTTAAAAAAACCGAATAATTGGCTGGTTGTTTTTATCTTGTATGCCCTGTTAAGTGGAACCATTGAGTTAATACAACCTTATGTAAACCGATATGGTGAATGGTTGGATATGGTGGCCAATGTCGGTGGATTAGTTTGTGGTTCGATCGTTGCTTATTTTATTAATCGTTTTACTCGCAAACAGTAAACATTTACAAATCTAGCGTTAATAGAATTTATATTTTGCCCTTAACCTGTTTTAAGTCATTATTAAAATAAGTTAAGGGCATTATTGTAGGTTGTCATTACAGCGCTATACTATTTTATATTTCTAACATTTAATTAATTTTATGAAGGTCAATTTTGAATAAAAATCACTGTGTCGTTATCGCAATTGCAGGGGCTTCAGCCTCAGGAAAAAGTTTAATTGCACATACTATTTGTAATGAGCTTCGACAAGAATTAGGCACCGATCAAATAGGCATTATTTCTGAAGATGCTTATTATAAAGATCAATCCCATATGCCAATGGAAGAGCGTGTACAAACGAATTACGACCATCCCAAAGCCTTTGACCATCAGTTATTAAGTCAGCATATAAAATTGCTGCAAAATAACCAATCTGTTGAAATCCCTGTTTATAGTTACACTGAGCATACCCGTACTAATGAAGTGATTAACTTATCGCCTAAAAAAATCATTATTATTGAAGGTATTTTATTACTAACAGATTCAACATTGCGCACCCAAATTGATGCCAGTATTTTTATCGATACACCATTGGATATTTGTTTAATGCGTCGTTTAACACGCGATATTATGGAGCGTGGAAGAACATTAGATTCAGTGATGTCACAATACAAAAAAACAGTAAGACCGATGTTTTTACAATTTATTGAACCATCAAAGCAACATGCCGATATCATTATTCCTCGTGGTGGGAAAAACCGTATCGCGACGGATATATTAAAAACACGTATCAAATACTTATTGAATAAATAAGTTCGTTTCCAAACTCTACAAACATTAAAAACGCTTCTATTTTGAGGCGTTTTTTATTTTTAGTCACACATCAGAAAGAGGTAAAATTCCATAGGGATAATGCTGTTTGCAAGGTATAATATGCCCTATTTTTTTATTCAACAATTGCATGAGAGTGTCTATGTTCAGTTATTTTATCCCCACCGCGAAAGGGCTTGCGCCTTTATTAGAAGTAGAACTTAAAGAACTTGGTATTGAAAATACTAAGCAAATTGCTGGTGGTGTTAGCTTTGACGGTTCATTAGAGCAAGGTTACCAAGTATGTTTATGGTCTCGTTTTGCTTCTCGTGTTTTACTTAAATTAAGTGAATTCAAAGTGATCGACCCAATGGATTTATACCTAGGGTGTAGCAACATCCCTTGGGAATCACATTTTGATGTAGATAAAACCTTCTCCATTGACTTTTCTGGTAGTAACGACGAAATTCGTAATACACAGTTTGGCGCATTAAAAATTAAAGATGCCATTGTGGATCGTTTCCGTAAAAAATTCGATGAACGTCCTAATGTTGAAAAACGTGATGCCGATATTCGTTTCAATGGTCGTTTATATAAAGATAAAGCCTCTATCTACATTGACCTTTCTGGTTCTCCATTACACTTGCGTGGTTACCGCACTATCGCTGGTGAAGCACCATTACGTGAAACCTTAGCGGCAGGTATTGTTAAACGCAGTGGCTGGCAAGGTGAAGCTTTATTAGATCCAATGTGTGGTTCTGGTACGCTTATTATTGAAGCAGCAATGATGTCGTTAAATATTGCGCCGGGTTCATTACGTGAAACATTTGGTTTTGAGCATTGGAAAAAACACGATGCTGAAGCGTGGAAAACATTAAAAACGACGGCGCAGGTTTATGCTAAGCGTGCCGTTAAAGATTGTACTACACGTTTTTATGCCTCTGACTTAAGTAAAGATATGGTCGCGATTGCACGCCAAAATGCACAACGTGCAGGGGTTGCTGAGTTAATTGAATTCAGCGTGCAAGATGCTAAAAAAGTATTACCACCTGAAGAATTAAGTACTGGGCTGTTAATTTCAAATCCACCATACGGTGAACGTTTAGGCGGTTTTAGTGACACTATCAGTTTATATACTGAATTAGGTCATCACTTTAAAGAAGCTTTTGCAGGTTGGAACTTAAGTATGTTCGCGATGGATACTGAACTATTAAGTTGTTTAGGAATGCGCGCAGGCAAAAGCTTTAAATTCTTTAATGGTCCAATTGAGTGTGTACTTAAAAACTACCGAATTTCGCCTAAACGTTTAGTTGAAGGTGCGGCAATTGTTGAAGAAACACCTAAACCTGCTAAGCAGCCTAAACAGGCAAAAGCAGCTGAAGTGGTTTATAAAGAATCAACTGATGATAATCCATGGGGAACCATTACACCAACTCAAGAATTCCCGATGGCTGAAGAATCTGAATCTGAAATCGTATTTAAAGCAGTTAAGCAAATTAAGCCTGCTATCTATGCGGAAGACTTTGCTAACCGTTTATTAAAAAATATGAAACGTTTAGACAAATGGGCTAAACGCGAAGATATTCAATGTTACCGTTTATATGATGCTGATTTACCTGAATATAACGTAGCCATTGATCGTTATAACGAATATTTAATTATTCAAGAATACCGCGCTCCTAAAGAAATTGATGCACAGAAAGTACGTCGTCGTTTCTTAGATATCGTTTCAACTACGCGTTATTTATTAGATTTAACCGATGACCAATTAATCATCAAAGTGCGTGAGCGTCAAAAAGGTCGTCAGCAATATGAAAAATTAGACAGTAAAAAACAACGTTTAGTGGTGCAAGAAGGGCCTGCAAAACTGATTGTAAATTTACAAGATTATTTAGATACTGGTCTGTTTTTGGATCACCGTCCAACACGTTTACGTATTGGCAATATGGCCAAGGGCAAAGATTTCTTAAATCTATTTTGTTACACCGCAACCGCTTCTGTTCATGCGGCATTAGGTGGTGCTAAATCAACAACCAGTGTCGATATGTCTAATACTTACCTAAATTGGGGCCAAGAAAACTTCACTGAAAATGGCATTCAAGGTAAGCATGAATTTATTCAACAGGATTGTATTAAATGGTTACAACATGCGCATGAAATGTATGACCTTATTTTTATTGATCCACCTACCTTTTCGAACTCTAAACGTATGAGTGATGTGTTTGATGTGCAAGATGACCATGTGGCATTATTAACATCGGCGAGTGAGCGTGTTAATCCAAACGGAGAGATTATTTTCTCGAATAATAAACGTGGCTTTAAACTTGACCTTGAAGCAATCAAAGCACTTGGTTTTTATGTCAAAGATATTAGTAAAGCATCGATCCCTGAAGATTTTAAAGGTAATGATAAAATCCATCAGTGTTGGTTACTGACTAAGCATAGTTAACAAATTATAAGTAATAGACAATTAAAAATGAGTTTACCTGTTTTATATCATACCGATGGTTGCCATCTTTGTGAGCAAGCAATGGCATTGTTAGCGCAATGCCAAGTTGACTATGTGTTAGTCGATATCATTAGCGAACAACACTTAGTCGATTCATTTGGTATTCGTATTCCAGTATTAGAAAACGCAAACGGCCAACATCTTGATTGGCCTTTTGCGTCACCTCAAATCAAACAATTCTTATCACCTAATAAAGAGTGAATAACCGTGGCATTATTAACATTACATAACGCAGAACTGGCTTTTGGCGGTGGTGCGTTATTAAATAAATCAAATTTAGTTATTGAACCAAACGAGCGTGTTTGTTTAGTAGGAAGAAACGGTGCCGGTAAATCGACACTGTTAAAAGTCCTTGATGGTCGTATTCAATTAGACGATGGTTCGTTATTAATTAACAACGATGTAAAAATCGCGCGTCTTGAGCAAGATCCACCAACGGCAAGTACCATGAGTGCCTATGACTTTGTGGCATCAGGCATGGAAAATGCGGGTGTGGTGCTGAGTCAATACCATGAACAATTACATATCATTGCTGAAGACTGCAGTGAAAAAGCGATGAATAAATTACAACGCTTACAGGAACAAATTGACCAACTTGATGCGTGGCAATTAGATTCGAAAATTAATCAAATTTTAGACCGTTTAGCCATTGATCCTGAAATCACATTAGATCAATTGTCCGGTGGTTGGTTACGTAAAGTCGCACTGGCTAAAGCGTTAGTGAATGACCCTGATTTATTATTATTAGATGAACCTACTAACCACTTAGACGTTGGAACTATCGAATGGCTTGAGCAATTTTTAATGTCATTCCAAGGTTCTATTGTTTTTATCAGTCATGACCGTGAATTTATTCGTCGTTTAGCAACCCGTATCGTTGATATTGACCGTGGTAAGTTAAGTTCATGGCCAGGTGGTTATGAAGATTACTTAATTGCTAAAGAAGAAGCATTACGTGTTGAAGATGAACAGAATGCAGAATTCGACCGTAAATTAGCTATTGAAGAAACGTGGATCCGTCAAGGTATCAAAGCGCGTCGAACCCGAAATGAAGGCCGAGTACGTGCGCTTAAATCTTTACGACAAGAACGTTCAGAGCGAACTAATGTACAAGGCAAAGCTAAAATTATTGTCGATGAAGCCGCACGCTCAGGCAAAATTATCTTTGAAACTGAAGGTTTAACTTACAGTTACGATGATTTACGTATTGTGCGTGACTTTTCAACAACGATCATGCGTGGTGATAAAATTGCATTAGTGGGGCGAAATGGCTGTGGTAAAAGTACACTACTTAAATTGTTACTGGGTAATCTTGAACCGGATCAAGGAACGGTAAAATGTGGCACTAAGTTAGAAGTAGCTTATTTTGACCAATACCGTGATGCATTAGATCCTGAAAAAACCGTGGTTGATAACCTAGCAGAAGGCAAACAAGAAGTAGAAATCAATGGTAATAAACGCCATGTATTAGGTTATTTACAAGACTTCTTGTTCCACCCAGATCGCGCTCGTACTCCGGTTAAGGCATTATCAGGTGGAGAGAAAAACCGTCTCCTATTAGCAAAAATATTCCTAAAACCAAGTAATTTCTTGATCTTAGATGAACCGACTAATGATCTTGATGTCGAAACGCTGGAGTTATTAGAAGAGTTATTAGCAAATTACCAAGGCACCTTATTATTAGTGAGCCATGACCGTAGTTTTGTTGATAACACAGTAACCCATACATGGTTTTTTGATGGCAATGGTAATATTCAACAATTTGTTGGTGGTTACAGTGATGCTGTGCGTCATAAAGCGCAAAGTGAAGCACCAATCGAAGTGGTTAAAGAAAAAAAATCAGCACCTGCTACTGTTGAAAAAACGGTGTCTAAAGCACCTGCTAAAAAGAAAAAATTGTCATATAAAATTCAACTTGAGTTAGATGGTTTACCCGCTTTACTAGAACAATTAGAAGAGCAAGTAGGTACATTACAAGAAACCATTAATACGCCTGAGTTTTTTACTAAAGATAAAAAAGAAGCCGACCAATTCTTAGCGCTATTAGCTGAAACGGAAGAGAAGCTAGACACCGCTTTTGCACGTTGGGAAGAATTGGACGAGTTACAAAACGGAGAGTAATGTTTACATGAAATACACAAAAAGTATCTCAATTATCGCCCTATTATCTGCAAGCAGTGCTTGGGCCGCGACTACAACACCTTATTATAGTTTTGAAATATTATCTGTTGATACCGATGGCAGTAATATTGGACCATTCCCGTCAGCTATTACTGAAGAAGGTAGTTTATTTGCTGCATACGCTTTCAAAGCGCAATTAGAACAAGATATAGATTTAGGGCTACCTTTTACCTTTAATCAAACCTGTTTTTATGATGATGACGTTTGTGATTCCGTATTTAAAGGTAGTGAGAGTAGTACTGAGTTAAGCTTTGAAAATGCATATCAAGCTTGGCGTAATGCAATGTTTGATATTGATGCTGGAAATGCTGACCCAAGTAGTTATTTCTTTGGTGCAACCAGTAATATCAATGTTGAAGGTTTTGGCAGCGATACCGATGTTAAAGTGACTGATGTTGTAGATTCTAGTTTATTAAGTCGCAGTTTTGCTGTCGGATATGGCTCTGCGCCTTACGCATCAGATGCCGCACGTGATTTTGTTCGTCGTGGTTTTATCACTGATGCGAGTACTAGTACTGCATCTGTTTCATTGATGCCAGATTTTGATACCGACGGTGGTTTTACTAGCGCGTATAAAATGCGTGATGTGGAATACAGCAATGGCGATAAGAAGACGCTAATTGTAGGTAACAGCAGCAAGTCATTGTCTGGTGGTGATGATGATACTGATAATTTTGACCTTTGTTATAGCAGCGGTGATACCAATGAGGTTGAGACTCTCAATGACCTTGTTTATTGCCCCGGTTTTGATACACAAGCTTGGGCTTGGGAGTACGACGGTGCTGGAACTGAAATAACAGGTTTTGCTCTGGCAACCGAGTGGTTAGATGATAATACAACAAACGAAGGCAGTAAGGCGACATACAGTGCAGCAGCGTTAGATATTAATAGTGCGGGTATTGCGGTTGGTGTTTCATCATTTGAATATAGTGATAGTGATCTAGGCGCGCGTCAACGTGCGATCATCATGACCCCTAGCGACGATGGCGTTTATGGGGAGCCAACAGTAATTACTTCAGCAACAGATGAAAGTTATGATGCAAGTGGTGATTATGATGATGAAGATACTTACTATAACTCATGGGCTCAAACGATTACTGACGATAATATCGTAATGGGTAATCGACAATACTCATCATCTAAAAATGTAAATAAACCTGTTGAAATGTTTATTTATAATATCGACAATAACAGCATTGATTTCCCTCTGTTAAATAAAAAAATATTATCGACTAAACAACGTTTAGCAGGCGATAGTAGTGCTAGAGACGGTGCGAACAGTAGAGGTTATGATATGAATAACAGTGGTCTGATTGTCGGTAAAGCCGATGCTTATGACCAAATTGGTCCTGTTACTGGTGGTAGCCCTCGTACACAAAGTGCATTTTTATATGATAATACCAGCGGTGATAGTTGGTTCTTAGAGGATTTACTATGTAGCGCGGATGCGAATGGTAAAGTTTCGCACCCATTAATTCGTCTACAAAGTGCAACGGCGATTAATGATAACGGTGTGATCCTGGCTCAAGGTTACCAGTACGATACAATTGACGACTATACTAATAAAGCTAATGCAGGACAGATAATGGTGAAATTAACGCCTGATTTAACCTCTGAGCCGAATAACAGCCCTAACTGTTGGGAGTCTTCAGCGTTAGTTAATAGTGATGCTTCTTACGAGCGTAGCGGTGGCGGTGCAAGTTTTGCGTTATGGTTATTTGCTTTACCGTTGTTACTGACACGTCGCTTCTTTAGAAAAAATAATAAAACAGCATAAATTGAATAGTTAAGTTATATGACGTAATTTCTATAATTTGACTATTTTTTAACTTGTTGATTTAAAGGCTTATTGCAAGAATGTAATAAGCTTTTTTTATTTCTGCCCATAAAAAAATTAATAAAAAATGAATAAAATAATTCACTTGTAATCAAAGTGTCACATTAAAGCTTCATATTAAGCAACATCGCTACCAAGCGTAATGGATATTTTGTTAAATAATTAATGAAATACAAATCAACTAAATTAACTTAGTAGAAAATGGAGTTTTGAATGAAACTTAAAATGTTAGCCGCAGCGGTTACTTTAGGTACTGCATCATTAATGTCGACACCTGTTCTTGCAGCAGACCATACTTTGCCTTCTTACACGAAAGTAAGTGGTATTTCTGGCAACCTTTCATCTGTTGGCTCTGATACTTTAGCAAATATGATGACATTTTGGGCGGAAGAGTTTAAACGCCAATACCCAAATATTAACATTCAAATTCAAGCGGCAGGATCGTCAACTGCGCCACCATCTCTGACTGAAGGTACTTCTCAGTTCGGTCCAATGAGCCGTAAAATGAAGTCTAAAGAAATAGAATCATTCGAAAAGCATTACGGTTATAAACCAACAGAAATTCGCGTAGCGATTGATGCATTAGCCGTATTCGTTAATAAAGATAATCCAATCGAAGGTTTATCAATCAAACAAGTCGATGCTATTTTTTCATCTACTCAAAAATGTGGCAATGATAAAAATGCCACTCGTTGGTCAGATGTTGGCTTGACAGGGAACTGGGCAGATAAAGATATTCAATTATTTGGTCGTAATTCGGTATCAGGCACTTATGGTTACTTTAAATCAAAAGCGTTATGTAAAGGCGATTATAAGAACTCTGTTAATGAACAACCTGGCTCTGCATCAGTGGTTCAGTCTGTAGCCTCTTCTTTAAACTCTATCGGTTACTCTGGTATTGGTTATAAAGTGGCGGGTGTTAAAGCAGTTGCGTTGTCTAAGAAAGGCGGACCATTCGTTGAAGCAACAATGGAAAATGCAATTAGCGGTAAATACCCGTTATCTCGTTTCCTATACGTTTATGTTAATAAGCATCCAAACAAACCACTTTCACCGCTGCAAGCTGAGTTCATTAAACTAATGTTATCTGAGCAAGGTCAAGGTATTGTGAAAAAAGATGGTTACATACCACTACCAGTCGCTGTAGTAGAAAAAGAACTTGCTAAACTAGGTCTTTAATTTCCTAGTAAAGTCCCAGTAAATAAAGTAATAAAAAACAGCGCTTTTTAGCGCTGTTTTTGTTTCTGCTGTAACAGTGTTGTTCAGGCTATATAATACCAACTCTGCTAGCTAACTGCATAATTTAGTCTTTACTTTAAAGGTAATAATTCAGTTAAACTTCTATTTTTTTATGAATTATTGAGAAATGTAAGATGAAAGAGTAAGATCGAATTTTATCGTTAGAGCCTATAAGTGAGCACATCTTGTTTTCTGCATTAAAAAAATCTATTTCGAGCAAACCGACACTTTTTGATATTCAAGCAAATGTATTAGCGGGGTTAGCCGTAGGCGTTATTGCCTTACCACTCTCTATGGCATTAGCTATTGCCAGTGGTGTCCCCCCCCAACATGGATTATATACCGCTATTATTTCCGGCCTTTTTATTGCTGTTTGTGGTGGCTCAAAAGTAAATATATCAGGACCTACAGCTGCCTTTGTGGTTGTCTTGTTACCAATTGTTCATCAATTTGGAATCGGTGGATTGTTAATTAGTGGGTTTATGGCGGGTATCTTTTTAATTTTGATGGGGGTAGGTAAGCTTGGAAAGCTGATTGAGATTGTTCCTTACCCAGTCATTATTGGATTTACAGCGGGTATTGGGGTTGTTATAGGTACATTGCAAATAAAAGATTTTTTAGGGCTGAGCATTGCATCATTTGAAGGGGATTATCTTGATAAACTCTCTTTAATCATCTCTTCATTACCGACGATCAATTTTCAAGAATTTTTCATCGGTGGGCTTACCATTGTCATTTTGTTATTGTGGCCACGAGTACACTCAAAAGTGCCAGGCCATCTGATTGCACTGCTTGTTGGTTCTCTTACTGCTTGGGGAATTCAATATTTTTATGCGGACTTTTCCGTTGCGACTATTGGCAGTCGCTTTCACTATGATATAAACGGCATAACCGGTGATGGTATCCCCGCCATTTTACCTGCTTTTGAATGGCCATGGAATTTACCCAATGCAGATGGCCAGCCAATTGGTATCAGCTTTGATCTTATCAAAATGCTATTACCGTCTGCGATCACTATTGCGATTTTAGGCTCGCTTGAGTCTTTGTTATGTGCAGTAGTCGCTGACGGAATGTCAGGCAAGAAACATAACCCCAATGATGAACTTATCGGTCAAGGTATTGGTAACATGATTGCTCCATTGTTTGGTGGTATTCCAGCAACCGCTGCGATAGCGCGTACGGCGGCAAATATCAAAGCAGGCGGTACGATTCCTTTAGCTGCTGTCGTTCATGGTTTATTTATTCTTGGCTCAATACTCGCATTGACACCTTTGTTAGCTTATATACCCATGGCATCGATGGCGGCTTTACTATTAGTCGTTGCATGGAATATGAGTGAAGCGAAACATTTTATCCGCACGGTTAAAGTTGCACCTAAAGATGATGTTATTGTACTTATTTTATGTTTTGTTCTGACGGTACTGTTTGATATGACTATTGCAGTAGCCGTTGGAATTGGATTAGCTGCTATGTTGTTTATTCGCCGAAGCATTACTCTGACAGATACCTCGCGAGTGGAGAAAGATCATGAAGTTTATGATGATCTCTCAGACAGCATTGTTATCTATGATATTAACGGTTCATTATTTTTTGGGTCAGCACAAAAAGCATTACAAAGCATTTCAATTGTCACACCCAACCTTCGCGTTATCATACTCGATATGTCGGAAGTCACTATGCTGGATATGAGTGCTATTATTGCAATTGAATCGATTAAAGAAAGTCTTGATAAACAGCAGATAGGCTTAGTGATTAATAATCTGCAGCCGCGTATGGTGTTGAAATTACGACGTGCTGGTATTCGCTTTAAACCACGTAAATTACAATTCTCTCGAACACTTAAAGATGGGATTGCAATTGCACGTAATATGCATTGATGCGGTAACTACGGATTATAAACCTTATGAAAACTAGATGCTTGCCTCTCGGTGGGCTCTTTGTACCAATAGCCTAAAATCAATGCATGTTGATTGGCTAGAAAAGATGGCGAGTAGAATTTATGTTAATCGATTTTTCTCATGCGATACAGCCATGAAGATTGGTTTTAATATTAAGTGGATGCGTTATTTTAAGGTCTATTTTGAAGTCGTTCTTTGAGGTAATCACTGAATAACTTACTACCTGTACTTAACCTCCCGAGAAAACGCATTCTGCACACAAACATTACTCCAAACACCATGTTGGGTGGGGTATAAATCAGTAAAAAAACTCACACCAAGAGCGGGGTGTATGAGGCCATTAGCTTGTAAGCAATTATTGATTTTTTATGTTTAGCGTATTTTTTGAAGTTGCTGAGTTTTCTGGATACAATTTATATTTTTCTAAATAGCAGTAATAAGTACAGTCTAAATTACAGATCGAGAAAGTTGGTTTGGCCATGACATGACAGCGACTATTTATCTTACCCCTCTGTTTCACCAATTACTTATTGAACAATTCATCTGACGTAATTTATCTAGATCAGATACGATTCAAATATACGATTATAACTAGACATAATGATTGATAATGCAAATACAAGCGCACTAAAAATGATAGCAAAACAGATCATTTTTTTAACTATTACTGAGCCGTAAGAAGTGAGTACAGTACTTTTCACATCGAACAAATTGCGTTGATAGGCATAGATGCAAACACCAATATTACAAAGCAATAAAATAATACTGCCTGCGACTAAAATTAGGTCATTTTTAACGAACCCTAATCTTAAAAATAACATCGAAACACCGACGATTAAAAATAGCGTTCGATACCATGATAATGAGGTTCTTTCGGGTTGTAACCCAGGGTCGTCATGGCGTCTTGCTATACGGCTAGATGGCATTGCTAATCATCAATATTATGGCGCAAGCGATGAGAGTCATGAAAATACTCACCAAACGCAAAATTTTAGTGTATGGCAGGTCTGTATTTTGGCGCATTGCTTTTTCATTTGCGACCCAACGTAAATAAGCATAAAGCGCTAACAAAGCTGCAAATAAACACAAAGCCAAAGAAAGCATTTCTCTGATTGCTGGCGACGCTAAATTGGGCGCTAATTGATCTAAACCAATCGCCGCAGCTAAAAACGCGAGTGAGGTTCTGATCCATGCCAAAAAAGTACGTTCATTGGCTAATGAGAAGCGATAGTCAGGGGCATTGCCTTGTTTGATCCATTTCATAATATTACTCGAGTCATAATAAACACATTATTAAAATATATTTTATATGCCTAAGTTTTATCTGGACTTCACTTGGGCATAAATTAAATAGTCGTTTAGAACTTTTGTTTTTTATCTTCGACTTTGATACCTTAAGTGGGCATGTCAGTATCATCATCTCGTACTACGTTAGAGAATCCATCGCGTGGTTTGGGTCTAAAAGGCCCATTCAATGTGCTTCAAGCCCTTTTCGCCATGGTCTAATTGCCCATTAATAGCTTCGGAAAGGGAGTTCATATAGGCTAATAAAGTATCATGTATTTAGTCTCGAATCACTTCATGTTTTGGTGATGCAATAAGATTGTTTAACTCATCGGGGGCATTTTTTCTATCGTATAGTTCATCGCTTGTGAGCAAATGAATCACTAATTTGTAATCGTGATTAATACCAGCTCAGCTAACTAACTGATCAATTTTACTGGTTAAAAGGAACTATTTTTGTATTAAAAGTTTTGTAAGGAGATCAACATTTACGGCAACTTTTACCTTAAACTAGCTCCTTTTTTCCTGCGTAATATTTGATCATTAAATTAACGGAATATGGTATAAGTTAGAAACGTTTTTTTCTTAATAGACAAGAAAAACTATAACGTTAATCAAGTTTCTATTGAGCTGAATTTTTATGAACAATTTCACTTTAGTAAAAGTTTCAAGAAAACTCACCATCAGAGGTAATACAAGGAAGTGAAAGGCTGCGGGTTAATAGAACTGACTATCTACCAATCAATAACAACTAGTTTGTACCGATTCAGTTATACCAACTTAGTTAGTGACAATCTAGTTATACCGATAATGCTTCTGAACAAGATAAAAAATGACAGCATTTAATACTCATTTTAAATGCTGTCATTTAGTCACAGTCTCTAAATTATCTGATCGATAAGACTAGTGGACACTAAATCCGACTTGATTTCGACCATTATTTTTGGCCAAGTACAAACCTAACTCGGCCATTTTAATCCAAGCCTCGAAGTCTTCAATACTATCCGTTATTTGTGCAATACCTAAACTGACGGTGACCTTAACTTTTTTTCCATCACAGTCAAAATGCATTGCTTCAATAGCGGCACGTATGCGTTCAGCGGCAACTTTTGCACCCGCTAGGTCAGTATCAACTAATAAAAGTGAAAACTCTTCACCGCCAACACGACCGACAATATCTGTCTCTCGTTGATTTTGACGTAAACTTTCTGCGACGCCTTTGATCACTTGATCACC
Source organism: Psychromonas sp. SR45-3 (assembly GCF_014163575.1). Lineage (NCBI taxonomy): Bacteria > Pseudomonadati > Pseudomonadota > Gammaproteobacteria > Alteromonadales > Psychromonadaceae > Psychromonas > Psychromonas sp. SR45-3. The sequence continues at coordinate 3,539 of NZ_JACJDP010000008.1, read as the reverse complement.
AAAAGGGTGCCCGTAGGTATCATTAATCTTTTTAAAATGATCAATATTTAACGTCACCATCGATGTTTTGTGGTGCGCCCGCTGATGGCGTTTAAATTCAATTTTACACCTTTCTTGCCAGTAGCTTTGATTAATCAGTTGTGTTAATCCATCTGTATGGCTTAAATGTTCAAGCTTGTGGTTCGCTTCTTGCAAAGCTTGTCGATTTAATGCCACATCGGTTACATCGTAAATAATCATACATATTTGTGTGACTGTACCAACTATGTCGGTTAAGGGTAAAAAGGTTACATTTTGATACATAAATTCAGCATTGCTGGTAATCGGTCGATAACTTTTGAATTTAAATAAATAAGGGCGTTGTTCCCAGGTAGTAAACGCTTTATTTTTTAATAAACAAACACTGTTCACTTTTTGTTGTAACCAGTCCTCAGGGATGCTGGTAAACACATCGGTTATTTTTTTATCAACCATGTGCGCAGTTAATAAACCAGAATGATTTTCCATGAAACCATTCCATACTTTGACATTGAAGTCTTTATCGATGATCACTAGCCCTACATCTATGTTATGAACCATATCAATGAGCCAGTGGATATCTTTTAATTCTATGTTTGCACTCATTGGTCTAAGAGGTATCCTATTTTATGTTGAATGACTTTAATCGACTCTTCAGTGAATAAAAGTAACAGGTCACATTTAATGTCGTGATCTTGAATTCTGTAGCTGACCTCGATAGTTAATGTTTTCTGCCAATCTTTTTGACGACTTTTAATCAAATCTTCGACTTTTCCATGTTGCCCTAACACGCTAGGTTGACCTTGGCTAAAGTGAATATCTAACTGCTCAGCTAAGCCATTCAAAAATGCACCTACCAGAATATTAGAAATATCGTTCATCACTTCCAACTCTAAATGATCACAGATCATATTTTCATATTTGAGCAGTTTCGTCATCTCATCAAAATTTGAGTCATGGAAAATAACAATTGCTTCACCGCTGATCCCAGAGCTAATAAATCCCTGTGTGACGGCAGAAACAGCATTATCTTTAGCTATATTCGTGAGGGCCATGTGCAACTCACTACTTTCAAAGGTATTTACATTGGGGATAGGTAATAAGATGAAAACATCTAATAGTCGGCCTAATAAGTCACCGGCTCGGCCCATTGCAATATTAGATACTTCTTGCAATACATCTCGAACACTCACTTTTTCTAGGCTTTCAGGGCTTGTAAGTGAATTATGGCTACCTGGTTTATAAATGCCATATTGTTCCAGAATGGTCATTAATTTAACATTGTTGATCGGTTTTTCTATGAAATCAATCGCACCTAGTTCTTTTACTCGGCGATGTGCTTCCGGTTGAATATCACCGGAGATAACAATCACAATCGCGGGTAGATCATCTCGCTGAATCTCTTCTAAAACTTGGTAACCATCCATGATCGGCATATTCAAATCAAGAAATACAATATCTCCCTTTTTTTGACGAATAGTTTCTAAGCCAATTTTGCCATTCTCAGCAAAATTGACAGTAATATCCCAATCTTTGGGTAATGAGCGAGCAATTTGTTTCCTGGCTAATGCAGAATCATCACAGATTAAAATGGGTAAGGGCATATTATTCCTATTATATGTCATCGGTACAAGACTAGCGAAGTTGTAAAGCAAATGTAACTAAGCTAACAGCGCCTACAATTATTCTTACTGCAACAAGGGTAGGCTAATAATGACAAAATAGAACTGATTTTGAATGCTTTTTTTAAATTTATTACGGGTTGGATTAAAATATCATTAATTTATGTGAAGATAGATGTCGATATAGTTGTTAATAGGGCTAATTTACTGGGTGTAGCGATTTATTTTAATCAATCAATGGATGTACTTTTAAACGCCTACTTAGATAGCTAATTCAGTGTGTTGCGCTTGTTGTAAAGCGAGTAACATTTCATTTGGCTGACGGATTGCACGCACTGATTGTAAAAAAGGATCCGCTTGATGATGCTGTAACTTCATAAACATCAACCACTGTTTAATACGACTTGGCATAAATTTTTCTTTATCTTCAATTTCGCGTAGCCATTGAAAATACTGCTCCATCACCTGTAAATTTTGTAACCAGGAATAGGGCGCCTCAGTACCTTTTAACACATTCGCAAGGTTGGGCACTGCCAGAGAACCACGCCCAATCATTAAATGGTCGCAACCACTGATTTCAATACAACGTAGTGCATCCTCAAAACTAAAGATATCACCATTCGCAATCACTGGAATATCGATTGATTGTTTAATTTTTTTTATCCAATGCCAATGCGCGGGTGGTTTATAACCTTCCTCTTTGGTACGCGCATGAACCGCTAACTCGCTAGCTCCTGCTTCTGCAATGGCTTGCGCATTTTCAATCGCTAAGCTTTTATCCGCATACCCTAAACGAATTTTGGCACTAACAATATGTTCACTAGGTACTGCATCACGTACTGCCTTAACGATTTGATGTAAAGCTTCAGGGTCTTTTAATAACACTGCACCACCGCGACTTTTATTAACTGTTTTAGCCGGACAACCAAAGTTTAAATCAATCCCCTCTGAGCCTAACTTAATCGCTCGAAAAGCATTTTCAGCTAAACACGCAGGATCTTGTCCAAGCAATTGCACACGCACAGGTGTACCAGATTCGGTACGACTAGCATTGCGTAATTCAGGGCATAAACGATAAAATACACGAGAAGGTAAGGGTAATTCGACAACACGTACAAACTCGGTCACGCAACGGTCAATACCTCCAATCTGGGTTAAAAATTGGCGCATGTGAAAGTCCATCACACCTTCCATTGGGGCAAGCGTTATATGCATTATTTTTCTCAGTTTATTAGGGAGGCAGGATTATACCCGCTCTGTTTATTTAAGCAAAAGCAAAAAGCAATTAACGACCAAGGGCGGGTGACCGAAGAAATTAGGTAAAAAACGTTAGAAATAATGTTTTGTGTTTTTAAAATCACAAGCAAAAGCATTTAACCACGAAGGCACGAATGGTGGAGAAGGTTAGGTCAAAATCATTACTATTATTAAACAGCATTTAAAGTTTATATTTATTCACTGGTTTTTGTTTCGCTTTTCTTCGTGCTCTCTGTGCAGCATAGCGGCTTCGTGGTTGCTTTGTGTTTTTAAGATCCCAAGCAAAAGCATTTAACTACGAAGGCACGAAGGGTGAAGAAGGTTAGGTCAAAATCTATGTAAGTAATAAACATTATTTTTTTAGCTTTCGTCTTTGCTCATTGATGCATCTTGGTGTTTATTTGCAGCGCATTTCGCCCTGACGGCGATCTTCTTTCTCTTATCAGAAGAGAAAGAAGCAAAGAGACTGACACCGAGCATTTTCTTCTCTAAACCAGCTGTTTATTTTAACCGTACCAGCTCTTACGGTACGTCCCTGTACCGAACGAGCTTAAGACAAACGTCCTGTTTGTCTTTACTAAAATAAGCTGTTGGCTTAGGAAAATTTAACGGTGGGATTTTGTTGTTGTGTTTGGGCTAGGG
>NZ_JACJDP010000089.1:0-804 GCF_014163575.1 Psychromonas sp. SR45-3 | reverse complement strand
GTCTGCGCTCGTCGATGCAGTTTGATCTTTATTTACGTTGGTTTCGCCCTTGCGGCGACTCTACTTTCTTTTGTCAGAAAAGAAAGTAGGCAAAGAAACTGACACCGGATCGTTTTCTGCTCCAATCTAAACCGTCATTTTCACCGCACCATGTCAGGATGGCCGTCCATGGCCATTCTGACATTATCGCAAACGTCCTGTTTGCTATTGCTAAAATGCCAATTTAGCTTGGGAAAACTTGACGGTGGGGTTGTTCGTCCATGATGAGTTGATGTTTGATTATTGCTGAATAGTATATGTGTTGTTAGCTGTTTATTCTCGTTCCAAACGCTCTACATGGGGGGGAAGTAATTGTTTTATTGGGATTGTTTTGTGTTTAGCTCGTCTGCGCTCGTCGATGCAGTTTGATCTTTATTAACGTTGATTTCGCCCTTGCGGCGACCCTACTTTCTTTTGTCAGAAAAGAAAGTGGGCAAAGAAACTGACACCGAGGCGTTTTCTGCTCCAAATAATAAATTGCTTTTATAACGCACCGGCTCTTACGGCACATCCATGTGCCAAACGAGCCTAAGACAAACATCCTGTTTGTCTTTGCTAAAAGCCATTGATGATTTGGGAAAACTTTACGGTGGGGTGTACGTCCACGATGAGTTAATGTTTTATTGTTACTGAATGGTATGTAAGCGTCTAGCGAACCACACCTACAATTTAATATTCCATGGCAACAAGCTATCGATATCGGGCTCTGGTTTGCACAGTTCATCAAGGCAAGCATTGACGTAATCAAATGGGATCAGACCATTT
>NZ_JACJDP010000088.1:0-998 GCF_014163575.1 Psychromonas sp. SR45-3 | reverse complement strand
TTACTGCGTGTATGCTCGCAGGTTTAATTGTGGCCGTACCGCCAATGGCAAAAGGTTGTCCTCGACCTATTCGCCTTAGTGTTGGTGTTATTTTACTCGCCGCGGGGTTGTGGAATATCTTTTGGAGAAAGTAGTAGACATCCATAAACTTTTACAGCCAAATAATCATCAAAAAATTGTGGCATGTAATAAAACATAAATCAGAAAGTGTTTTAAAAATATTGTAGGGGTATAAAATGCAGGGCATAAAGCCGTTTTCTAGTATTTTAAACAAGAGAATTCTTTCGTTCTCACGGTATTTTTTAAAAATAAGCAGTAGCCAAGAAACTAGTGCAAATTTCGTCGTAATTCGTTTTTGCTGGCCATCCAACGCTTGCCAGTATGCGCTGCAAATAATGCTAACTCTTCCAACGAGCCGACTGCCCCTTGGTAGTCTTTGCCAAAACCACTTGCAAGCGATAACCAAGTTTCACTGTCAAGCCCGAGTGTATTGAGCAATTTAGGATGATGGCTGGCGATTGCTCCTCGTTTATCTTCTCGTAAAATACGACCGCTCCAATCGACTAACTCGATATAATCAAGCAGTGAGAAGGGGATGCCCAGCTGTTGAGGTTCATGTTCATCGCCTATAAAACCCAATAATGGCTTTTTCTTAAAACTTAACCCGAGCAAAGAAGACCCATTGTTTTCCTCTATAAAAGCAACACCATGTATGCGCTCATAAGCAGAGGTGTATTCTGACGTTTCAACACTATTATTCATTTTGGCACGAACAGGATTAAGATCGACATAAGCCATGCAAGTTAACAATGCATCTTCATCTAATAATGCTTGGGATTTAAATCGTCCTTCCCAGAACCGGCCTGTACAGTCATCTTCTTTATTGGCTTTACGTGCAATGAACTCATTCAGACAACGCATAAACCATGAGATATCTGCTAAACGGTCACGCCAAGCATTGATAATATTCAGCGCAGCTTTACTTTCTTCGTCAGATA
>NZ_JACJDP010000087.1:0-1075 GCF_014163575.1 Psychromonas sp. SR45-3 | reverse complement strand
ATTACCACTTATTATAAACAGCGCACTTTATTGACAGAGGGCTTGCCTAAAACACCTTTACCAACACAAACGCCAAGACCCACAGCATCACGCTTTGTCCAGGTAAAACAAACCACTGAAATCAGTGCTCAAACTCACCAAAACAACATACAGTTTGATACGCGTACAGGTCAACTTACCCTGCCAGTCGATTTAGCAACAACCGATATTGGCTATCGTTAAGGGGCTAGCAGTATGAGGATGTTTGTCGATGTGCCCACCGTTTATTTATGTGCCGATGCGGTCGATTTTCGTAAATCGATTAATGGACTGGCGGCGTTGGTAGAAGCTGAGCTTGAATTAGCTGTGCTCAGTGGGGCACTATTTGTGTTTTGTAATAAAGGTCGTGACAAACTCAAACTACTTTATTGGGATAATACCGGCTTTGCACTCTGGTATAAGCGGTTAGATAAGCATAAGTTCAAATGGCCCAAACTAATGTCTCCCACCATGACCTTAAGCGAGCAACAATTGCATTGGTTATTATCGGGTTATGATGTCATCGGCCATAGCAACATTGATGTTTCAGGTAAGCAATTGCTTTAAATCGAAGGATCGATTGATGATCATCAAAGTCAGTTCACTTAGCGCTGGAAAGCCTGTCGTTATACCTTAAAATAGGCGCCATGAAAAATGAACTTGCCCTTAAACAGCGTATTGCTGAACTTGAAAAACTGTTAGCGCAGAAAGATGCACACATCGCTGCGTTGGAAGAACGCTGGCGTTTAGCCCAACAAAAGCAATTCGGCAAAAGTGCTGAAGGCTTTGTTGGCCAAGGTGAATTATTTAATGAAGTAGAAGAGATTGTTGAAGCCGTGAAGGCTGAGCAACAATCAGCTAACGCGCCCCGTAAAAAGCCTATACGTAAGCCGCTACCAACAGATTTACCGCGTGAACAAGTGATCCACGACATCGAGGATAAAACCTGTGGTTGCTGTGGCGGTGAGCTACATAAAATGGGTGAGGATAAGTCAGAAAAGCTTGAGTTTATCCCCGCTCAAATTAAAGTGATTGAGCACATTCGTCCTAAATACGC
>NZ_JACJDP010000086.1:0-1080 GCF_014163575.1 Psychromonas sp. SR45-3 | reverse complement strand
TTTTCCCAAGGTAACCTTTAATTTTAGCAACAGCAAACAGGACGTTTGCGGTAGTTTCAGAATGGCCATGGACGGCCATCCTGAAACGGTGCGTTTAAAATTAATGGTTAGCTTGGAGCAGAAAACGATTCGGTTGGCCTTTCCTTTGCTTACTTTCCTTTGGCCACTCAAAGGAAAGTAAAGTCGCCGCAAGGGCGAAACACCAAGCTAATAAGAATAAAAGTGACTGGATGAGCGCAGACGAACCATTAAATAAAACATGACTCAACGTGGCTACATCCTACCGCCGTTGAGTTTTCCCAAAATAACCTTTAATTTTAGCAACAGCAAACAGGACGTTTGCGGTAGTTTCAGAATGGCCAGGGACGGCCATCCTGAAACGGTGCGTTTAAAATTAATGGTTAGCTTGGATCAGAAAAGGACTCGGTTGGCCTTTCCTTTGCTTACTTTCCTTTGGCCACTCAAAGGAAAGTAAAGTCGCTGCAAGAGCGAAACACCAAGCAAAAAATAATAAAAATGACTGGATGAGCGCAGACGAACCAATATCGCAAGTAATAAGCATCACCGTATCGATTTTGTATTTTGCATCATTGTCTAGAATCACTCCAAATAAAACATGACTCAACGTGGCTACATCCTACCGCCGTTGAGTTTTCCCAAGATAACCTTTAATTTTAGCAACAGCAAACAGGACGTTTGCGGTAGTTTCAGAATGGCCATGGACGGCCATCCTGAAACGGTGCGTTTAAAATTAATGGTTAGCTTGGAGCAGAAAAGGACTCGGTTGGCCTTTCCTTTGCTTACTTTCCTTTGGCCACTCAAAGGAAAGTAAAGTCGCCGCAGGGCGAAACACCAAGCTAATAAGAATAAAAGTGACTGGATGAGCTCAGACGAACCATTAAATAAAACATGACTCAACGTGGCTACATCCCACCACCGTTGAGTTTTCCCAAGGTAACCTTTAATTTTAGCAACAGCAAACAGGACGTTTGCGGTAGTTTCAGAATGGCCATGGACGGCCATCCTGAAACGGTGCGTTTAAAATTAATGGTTAGCTTGGAGCAGAAAAGGACTCGGTTG
>NZ_JACJDP010000085.1:0-1138 GCF_014163575.1 Psychromonas sp. SR45-3 | reverse complement strand
GAAGGTGATTTACGTCGTGAAGTATCTATGAGCATCAAGCGTCTAATGGACCTTGGTTGTTACCGTGGACTTCGTCATCGTCGCAGCTTGCCTGTACGTGGACAGCGTTCTAAAACGAATGCTCGTACCCGTAAAGGTCCGCGTAAAGCAATTAAGAAATAGGGTAAGAGATCATGGCTAAAACACCAACTCGTGCTCGCAAGCGCGTTAAAAAGCAAGTTGCTGATGGTATGGCTCACATCCATGCTTCTTTCAACAACACAATCGTAACTATTACAGACCGTCAAGGTAATGCTCTTTCTTGGGCTACTGCAGGTGGTTCTGGTTTCCGTGGTTCTCGTAAATCTACTCCGTTCGCTGCACAGGTTGCTGCTGAACGTGCTGCTGAAGCAGCAAAAGAGTATGGCCTTAAAAACGTAGAAGTTTTTGTAAATGGACCAGGACCTGGTCGTGAATCTTCGATTCGCGCACTAAACGCGGCGGGTTTCCGTGTGACTAACATTACTGACGTTACACCGATCCCACATAATGGTTGTCGTCCACCAAAGAAACGTCGCGTTTAATCGCAACCTTCTAAGGCAATTGGAGAAAGAACAATGGCAAGATATTTAGGTCCTAAGCTTAAGCTTAGCCGTCGCGAAGGTACTGATTTATTCTTAAAATCAGGCGTTCGAGCGATCGAATCTAAGTGTAAAATCGAAAACGCACCGGGTGTACACGGTGCGCGTAAACCACGTCTATCAGACTACGGTTTACAATTACGTGAAAAGCAAAAAGTACGTCGTATGTACGGTGTATTAGAAAAGCAATTCCGTAACTACTATAAAGAAGCTGCTCGTTTACAGGGCAACACTGGCGAAAACTTACTTCAACTTCTTGAAGGTCGTTTAGACAATGTTGTATACCGTATGGGCTTTGGCGCAACACGTGCTGAATCACGTCAACTAGTTAGCCATAAAGCTATTTTAGTGAACGGTAAAGTTGTAAATATCCCTTCATTTAACGTTAAACCTAGCGATGTTATCGCAATTCGTGAAAAAGCTAAAAAGCAATCACGTATTGGCGCTGCATTAGAAATCGCTGGTCAACGTGAAGCCCTTGCTTGGGTTGAAGTTGATACAACGAAGATGGAAGGCGA
>NZ_JACJDP010000084.1:0-1283 GCF_014163575.1 Psychromonas sp. SR45-3 | reverse complement strand
TGTAAGCGTCTAGCGAAGCACACCTAGTATCGATTTTCTGATTGTTTAAAAATATCTGCTCAATAATAAATTCGGAGCAGATAATGGAAACTTACAGAACAAACGCACAGTGGCAACAACTCTTTCAACAACGTAGCCATTTCAGTGGTACTAATGTTGAATTCTGCCAACACCATAATGTCTCTATTACCACTTACTATAAACAGCGTACTTTATTGACAGAGGGCTTGCCTAAAACATCTTTACCAACACAAACACCAAGCCCCACTGCATCACGCTTTGTCCAGGTAAAACAAACCACTGAAATCAGCGCTCAATCTCATCAAAACAACATACAGTTTGATACGCGTACAGGTCAACTTACCCTGCCAGTCGATTTAGCAACAGCCGACATCGTAGCCATCATTAAAGGGGTAGCAGTATGAGGATGTTTGTCGATGTGCCCACCGTTTATTTATGTGCCGATGCCGTCGATTTTCGTAAATCGATTAATGGCTTAGCGGCCTTGGTGGAAGCTGAGCTTGAATTACCTGTGCTCAGTGGGGCACTATTTGTGTTTTGTAATAAAGGCCGTGACAAACTCAAACTACTTTATTGGGATAATACCGGCTTTGCACTCTGGTATAAGCGGTTAGATAAGCATAAGTTCAAATGGCCCAAACTTATATCTCCCACCATGACCTTAAGTCAGCAACAATTACATTGGTTATTATCGGGTTATGACGTCATCGGTCATCGCAATATTGATGTTACCGGTAAGCAAGTACTCTAATTAAAAGGATCAATTGATGATCATCAACACTTGTTCACTTAATACTGGAAAGCCTACCGTGATGCCTTAATATAGGCGTCATGAAAAATGAACTTGCCCTTAAACAGCGTATTGCTGAGCTTGAAAGTCTACTCGACTATGAGCGACAATTATCTTTACAGAAAGATGCCCACATCGCTGCGTTGGAAGAGCGCTGGCGTTTAGCCCAACAAAAGCAATTCGGCAAAAGTGCTGAAGGCTTTGTTGGCCAAGGTGAATTATTTAATGAAGTAGAAGAGATTGTTGAAGCAGTGAAGGCTGAGCAACAATCCGCTAACGCGCCCCGTAAAAAGCCTATACGTAAGCCGCTACCAACAGATTTACCGCGTGAACAAGTGATCCACGATATCGAGGATAAAACCTGTGGTTGCTGTGGCGGTGAGCTACATAAAATGGGTGAGGATAAGTCAGAAAAGCTTGAGTTTATCCCCGCTCAAATTAAAGTGATTGAGCACATTCGTCCTAAATACGC
>NZ_JACJDP010000083.1:0-1566 GCF_014163575.1 Psychromonas sp. SR45-3 | reverse complement strand
CTGCGCTCGCTGTGGCTTTATTAATAACTGTAACTTGGTATTTCGCCCTTGCGGCGACTTTACTTTCTTTGAACAGCAAATAAAGTAAGCAAAGAAAGCTGTCACCGAATCGCTTTCTTATCCAAGTAATTCACTCATTTTTATCGTACCGTTTCGGACGTGCATCCATGCACTAGCCTCAACTAAGCCAAACATCCTGTTTGGCTTTACTAAAAATAAGTAAATGACTTGGGAAAGCTCAACGGCGGGGAGCTGTAGCCGCATTGAGTATCGAACTTTATTGTTAACTAGTTGAGATTATTAAGATCAACCATTAGATGTCCCGTACTTTTTTCTACAATCTTTCCTAGGTATATTGCGAGGCTACTTCTTTCAAATACGTACGATTACTTTGAATTATGCTCGACGGCTAAGTCTATTTTTTGCTTTTCTTTAATATCTGCCCACTTATTACCCGTTTCGATGCCTGATACTCTTTCTTCATACTTACGGCAGGCTCTTGCTAAAACGGCTTTGGTATCAATACCGACTTCTTTTTCTAACGCGGTTAGAATATTGAGGTAGTCCCAAAGAATATCCCCTAGCTCATCTTCTAAATAGCACTTTCTGGATTTAGGGATCTCTTCTATTACTTCATCCACTTCATTTTTAATTTCAGCAAGATAAGTCTCAGCACCATTTGACCATGTGCTGGTTTCATCAAAAATAGCTTTACGCTTCGCAATACCAAGTAATTTATCGAACTCTTTCATGAAACCTCTTTGGCAAATAATGCATATTGAATAGGAAAGTTATCGTCTAAAGCTATCTCCAGTTAACATCTAAAACTGTCGGCTATAAGCAGATGGTGTGGGGCAGTGATATCGACTTACCAATAGTACATTTTAAAATAAGATAGCAATAAGAATATCGCTAACCAAAATATACAAGCCAACCACATAATTATTTTTTTCTCTAGGGTTGGATACTCGTCTGTATACAACACAACGACATAACAACACACAGGAAATAGCTCAAAAAGCTGTCCTGCATATCGGTTATTCATGCCAAGAAAAGGGGGAACATAAAAATAGATAACACCATAAATAGTAATTAAAATAGTGGCTAATATTCGTCTAAAATTGAATGGCTCACAACCTTCCGTGGCATAAGAAAAAAATGCTAATGCACAGAGAACTAACACTAGAAATATCAATGTAAGGCCTTAATGTTATCACTTTGAGTGAAGCTGTATTTATAGGTCATTATGCACCAACGTAGGGGGATAATTAACTAATTGTTCGGGAAAGCTCAACGGCGGGGGAGTTGTAGCCACATTTGCTAATGTCTTAAGCTTAGGTGTTGTTGGTTCGTCTATGCTCATCGAGGCTTTATTAATAATTGTGACTTGGTGTTTCGCCTTGTCGGCGACCCTACTTTCTTTGAACAGCAAATAAAGTAGGCAAAGAAAGCTGTCACCGAATCGCTTTCTTATCCAATCAATGAAGCTCTTTCTTTATGCACCACTTCATACGGCGCGTCCATGCGCCGAATGAAGTTACAGCAAACGTCCTGTTTGCTGTTGCA
>NZ_JACJDP010000082.1:0-2032 GCF_014163575.1 Psychromonas sp. SR45-3 | reverse complement strand
AGAAAGCTGTCACCGAATCGCTTTCTTATCCAATCAATGAAGCTCTTTCTTTATGCACCACTTCATACGGCGCGTCCATGCGCCGAATGAAGTTACAGCAAACGTCCTGTTTGCTGTTGCAGAAATAGCGTCATCGCTTGGGAAAGCTCAACGGCGGGTAGTCGTAGCCACATTGAGTATCGATATTTATTGTTAACTATTTGAGATTATTAAGATCAACCATTGGATGTCCCGTACTTTTTGCGATTTGTTTATTACGCACCAACATACAAACCACTTTTATGTGATTCATCATCAAATCTTTTTATGTTTTGAAGAATCTTCACCGACGCATGGCTTGTCGTTTCACTTTTAGCTGAAATAGCGTTCATGAAAAATGCTATTCTCACCCATGATTTAAAATGATCATTTGTAAGGTCTGATGCTACAGGGATTAAATTATTAAATATTTCTTTTTCACTTTCACAATAACTTTGGACTTGTAAAACTGCACATTCTTTCAAGCCATTTTGCTCGATATCAGAAATTAAATTAGCAATACACTCTTGATTCTGTTGATGATCAGTACCATAAAAATTACCAGGTTGGCAAGATGGAGGAAAGTCTTTGAAATTATGCTTTAAAAAGAAAATAAGGAACTCACGTAGACGCCTCTCTACTTTGATACTTTTATTTTTCTCTTCTTTCTTTTGCCATTTATCTAACACAAATATAATAACTAGCAACTCAATGCATACACCAATCATTTCTGGAATTATGTTACCTACAAAAAAACCAGATTCGGCTTTAAAATAGGCGATTAATGACATAAGAATAAAACTAACAACCAAAATTACAACGAACGAATATTTATTCACTAAAACACCTATTTTATAAATTGTCTGAATCTATTTTAGAACCAGTAGGGCTATATTTTACAAAGGATACTGTTGTAGATTGAGGAGGGTAAATACTCATACTATCTCTAACAATATATTTTGCAATTATCTCACCCTCTGCATTTTTTTCATCGTATTCATAAATATCCGTATCTCTACCTTTACGCTGCTCACTTTTGCTACTTGTTCTAACCAACTCATGTTGTTCGGGTATACCTAGTTTTTCTTTATACATACGAAACTCCAATATTAAACATAACGAGGCTGTAGAATTACTCTATTTTCGAGTAAACACAGCCATTTTTAAAATATAATAATCAAATAAAACAACAAGTTAAACATTATATTTTTAATGAATTTACAAAAAACGAGTTACTCTACAACCTCAACGCCTCACTAAGAGGCAAATAATAGTTAGTTAAAATAAGCGACGAAGGAACAAAACCAACTGTTATTTGTCCTTTTGAGTGGCTTGTATGGATAATATCATTTTCTATATTCAAGAAGCGCAGCCTCACAAGCTGCTTTTAACTTGGGATCTTTCCTAGGTGGTGAATACATGCCATTTTGGGAAATTGCCTTTTGTTGAATGCTAGCTAAAGTTACATCAGAAACTAATTCACTATCGAAAATATAATATGCGTAGTCTTTGGTAAAAAAACGGGACTCACCACTAATGCGAGCTTCACTATTTTTATCCCAAGCTGACTTTGCGAAAGGAGTTCTAAGTCCTGTATAAATTAACACATTTTTAACATAGTTTAACCCTAACTCCTCCATCGCTAAATACATTACTGCATCCGATTCATCTTTTGTGCACGTTTGTTGCCAATAAAGATAATCATGCAAAATAGCGGGCGCCAATGTTGTTTCATGCGGGGATTCCCACCACCATAATGCTGACGGAATACTTGCAAGATCAGTAATAAAACCTACCGGAACGATTATTTTGTGACTTCCATCATCTGTCATATATCTTAATGGATGAGCGACCATGTATAGAGGAGGATTTGGAGTTAACTGAGTTACTGTTGGTCGGTTGATAGAACAAGAAAATAACAATGAACATGAAACAAGCAATAAAAATGTATATTTAATTAACTTTTTCATACCTTAAACTCCTTGTATATACTCATCTACTCAAATACTCATAT
>NZ_JACJDP010000081.1:0-2036 GCF_014163575.1 Psychromonas sp. SR45-3 | reverse complement strand
TCTTTTTTATCTTTTTTATCTTTTTTTATTTACCTTAAGCTCATGATAGTAATTAGTTAATTTTTTTGGCTTGATATTTGCTTTAGTTGTCGTTCTTAGGTCTTAAATGACCTCTAAAAATAAAAAAAGGATGTTTTATGAAATTAATTAATGTGATTGCATCAGGGCTAATGTTTTCTGCTAGTGTTGCTTATGCTGGTGCTATAGACCTCAATACTTGGAACCAATCAGGTAATAGTTCAAATGGAAATTGGAATGTTGCTGCTGACGGTACTTCTGTATTACAAACTATTAACGGTAATCCTACTTTCTTTATAAGTAATGATTCTTTTATTAATAATCAATTTACAGGGACATTTGGCGTTGAAACGACAAGTGATGATGACTTTATAGGTTTTGTTTTTGGTTATAACGGTCTAGATGACTTTTACCTTTTTGATTGGAAACAAAGTACACAAGTTTATTCAGGTAACACGGGCTCAGAAGGATTCACGTTATCAAAAATATCAGATGGTGCGAATGTGAATTCTTTAGATGCTTTATGGGGTCATAATGGTAATGGTATCGACGTTCTTGGTACTGATTATGGCAATGATCGTGGTTGGGTTGATAATACAACCTATGAATTTACTTTAAACTATACTGATACGTCGATAGATATTTTTATTAATGGCGGTACATTTAGTGATGAAAATATATTCAGTCTTGCAGGTTTAAATAATGATTCTGGGAACTTTGGTTTCTTTAACTCATCTCAATCTCAAGTTAGATACACAGGATTTAAAGAAGAAGCAACATCGGTTCCTGAACCATCTACTCTAGCTGTCTTTTCATTAGCTATCGCAGGGCTATTTTGGCGCCGTAAAGTCACCAATAAGTAACTATCTAAGTAAGTGGTGGCTCATAGAATAGAGCCTCTTCTAAAAAATAAGCAGTTGATTACTTATCGCAATCCTCTGCTTATTTTGCACTAACTCTGTCACTGATCTAGCATGTTCAAGTTCCTTTTCATTAGCTATTTTTTCTCTAATTCACGAAGTGTTTTATTTGTAATCACAGATGAAACGACCAATAAATTGATATATTTACTTTTGCAGGAAGATTCCTATTAAGTCGAGTGTAATAAAATATAAACGCGAGAGATTAAAAAGCTTATGGCTGCTAAAAATTATTTACTGACATTATCCGTACAAAATTGTGTGCTCCATTGGCGGTGAATATTTAGTTGAGATGATCAAAGAATGAAGCATATTCACTGAATATATCAATAATTTTTGCCTAACTGTTTGTTGTATTTCTTTTTGATACAATAGCTTATATTGATTTTTTTGGGTCCGTCAACTTTAAGTAAGCGTTAGAATCGATGCACTGCTAGCCACCTGCAATTATGTAAATTTTGTAAATCGAGGACTTTTTATTTTACTACAAAAGCGTACTGAACATTAAAAATATAAAAACGGTAGTATTATTAATATTGCGCTTTACGTGATTTTAAAGGACACTATCACAAAGCTCTTTACAGGCACTATTTTAATAAAATAAGGAACCAACTATATATGACGGGTTTAAGCAACCAAGATAGCAATCCAAACAGTGATAAAAATCAACTTAAAGCATTGCTAGAACAACCTATTGAAGATTTACCTCTTATTTCACTTTACCGTATTAGATACCTAGCGACTGAATTGTCTATGGAATCTGTGGTTACTCATGCTCAACAGATCATTGATAAACGTAAAAATGCGATGTAATTAGTTTTTATTGACCGAATTAAGACCACTAATAATTAGTCGGTATTAATTCTATCAATATCCATAATCAACCTACCTTTTAGTTAAATAGATATATAAACTCAGAGGTAGTTTGTTATGACGTAGTCTAGCTTGCATATAAATCGTATTATCCTTGAAAAAATGAGAACACATTAATAATTGTGACCCCATTTCTCATCTACTTCTAAACTAACATAGCTATAAACAAGGCACCTATAAACTAGCCTATCCCTAAGCTAAGTTATATCTAAGCTAAATTATATC
>NZ_JACJDP010000080.1:0-2224 GCF_014163575.1 Psychromonas sp. SR45-3 | reverse complement strand
CCAAAAGATATTCCACAACCCCGCGGCGAGTAAAATAACACCAACACTAAGGCGAATAGGTCGAGGACAACCTTTTGCCATTGGCGGTACGGCCACAATTAAACCTGCGAGCATACACGCAGTAACAACACTTCCCATGGGTATCATATTATTCGCTTCAATTTGAATTGATTAGGTGAGTCATTATATTTAACCTTTACAGGAAAACAATAATTCAATTAACTATTAACATTGTCTTAAATTAACTTTAGCGATCTCAATCCTGATAATATACTTTTCAAATTATCTAATTGAATATTTAGCCTTGAGTGTTTTCGGTATGGTCATACTGTAACAGGGGAACGATTGATTCGTAAGATGGGGTCATAACAAACTACCTCCAAGTGCAAAGTATGCACCTTTAAAAGGCAGTTTGTGAACAATCATCAGTCAAAGTAATGGGTGCCCAGTACTTTGTTATCTTTCCTGATTTTTTCCATTTCCACTATCGTGCAAGTAGTGGTTTAGAACGGTAGCTCCACATACCATAGGTGCGTAAAGCATCTCGGTAAATACCTAAAAGTTCTTTATCGCTAGGAACTTTTAGATTAGAAAGGGGCTTATCAGGGAAAGCTACAGTATCAAAAGTAATCCCTTTAGGGCCCGTTTGCCAACTAGCAATTTCAAATAAAGATTGTCCACGCCTTACATGACTAGCTGAGCTAATAATTGTTGCATGGTCAATGTTATGACGAGCAAGAGCATAACTACTAAGTAACGCGTTATCAACAGTACTTGTCGCATAGTTTTCTTCAATGATTCTATTTTTATCAACACCTTTATTAATCAACCAGTCGGCCATAAGCTTGCCTTCGGTTTTATGATTTTTTGGTACACCACCAGTAAGAACAATAAGAGATTCAGGCTGTTTTTTTGCCATTTCAAGTGTTGTTTGTAAACGCTTAATTAATATCTCATCCATTGAACCGTCGGGATTCAATGCATAACCTAGAGTAACAATAGCGGTATTTCCTGCGAGTGGTTTCCCTGGTTTATCTTTTAATGGAGTCTCTACTACACGGTCTATTGTTTTAAATATACGCTTAAGATCAGCTTCTTGACCGGAATCTAACTCTGCTATTCTAGCCATATATTTTTGTGAAACAGCTTCATTACCCTTGAATTTTTGCCATACCGCAAGATAAGAATTCAAATCCACATCATCTGGTGCAACAGAAAGGGCTTGCTCAAAAAGCTCTATCGCATAATCTATATTTTTATTGTAGACCTGTGCATTAGCAGCAGAAATCAGCAGATCAGTTCTATATGGTTCTAGTGCATAAGCAGATAATAATCGTTCAGTAATAGTTGCCATATTACTCGGCATTTTCGCGGTGAAGCCAGCATGTGAGATACGGGCAGGAGATTCAAAGACTTTTAAAGCTTCTCCTAACAACTGATCAACAACCTGCCGCTTTGTCATAAAATCAGCAGGAGAAACTTGGGCTTGTACAGCAACCTCTTGCTTGGCGAATACAACTGGAGACATCGATAAAGCTAATGCACCTGTTAGCGCTATAGCAATTATATTTTTTTTCATATCTATTACCTTCCTATAATGGGACCGTCAAAATTTCTATTATTTCGCACCGTGAATTATCTTTTAAAACAAAAATATAATATCACTCAAACCTCTGACAACAAGACGTAAACTTTAAAATAAACGTGACCTACCACTAAAATAAAGCCATTTAGCATGATTTAATTTATTTTCACGAGACATTTTAATTAATTCACCAAGCGAATTAAGAATGAAGATAATTGTAATTTTCTAATTATTAACATTCGATGAAGCAAAATAATGGCATCTCCATATCTTTTAAAAATGGTTTATATTGCCAGTGGATCTCATTTCGACACATGAAATTAGTGTGGATAAATTAGGAAGGAAACTAGTAAATGGGTAAATAGGTAAATAGGTAAATAGGTAAATTAGTAAATAGCCATAAACTATGAGGCGGAACAAACAAGTGAAAACCAATGTGAAAACCAAGAAAACCAATGGCCATAAGCTTTGACCAATATTCATAATCAACCTATCTTTCAGTGATGCGGTTTTACATGCTCGGAGGTAGTTTATTATGACTCAATCTCGACAATCTCAAGTATCGCTTGCTGATACCCCTTATTACCACTGTATATCTCGTTGTGTTCGTCGAGCTTATTTATGTGGTGAAGATAAATA